>CAMFKK010000042.1 GCA_945957225.1 uncultured Sphingobacteriia bacterium
GTTGTATAATCTTCACCGCATTCAGGCCTCGCATTACAAAAAATGTGAGGTCAAATTCAAACCATTTCTTCGCAAAATTGGCGTCGTCCTTGGCGTAGTGGTGGTTGTTCTGAAACAGTTCTCCCATCAGCAAAATGCCCCAGGGTGAGCTATTTTTGGAATGGTCTCCATTGTCAAAATTGCTATAGCCATATTTATGACCGCACCAGTTTACCACGGCGCCTTGAATAGGACCCATCATAAAATGGATGGGTAGTAACAGGAACCACCAGGCATTGGGGGCAAAATAAATATAGAAAGCAGTGTAGGCTGCTCCAAAAGCTAGGCGTGTAAGAATATGGTGTCCAAAACGGTCCAACTTGTCCCAAACGGGAAGGTAATCTTTGGTAAACTGCGCATCGGGTAGGTTCTTACCGGTAAGAAAGCCGCGGAAGATGATGATGGTATGCTGCATCATATGATACACGTCTTTGAAAAAATGCGGGGAATGCGGATCCTGCTCGGTATCGGAATACACATGGTGCATACGGTGCATGACCCCATAGGCCCGGGGTACTAAAAAGGAAGAACCCTGAACCAACCAAGTGGTTAGATAAAAGACCTTCTCCCAGTTTTTGCTGGTGGTATACATCTTATGAGAAGCAAAGCGATGCAGAAAAAAGCTATGAAAAAACAAAGACAGAAACCAATGGCTAAAAAAGAAAATCAAGATGGCAAGCATGATCTAGGGAGGTTCGTTAGAAGACTAAACGGGTAAGATAGACTTAAATACCCCGAATAGTTCAAAACCTCCGATTAATTGCTGAAAATCAACGATTTCTTTAAACAGTTCCTGTGAATTGCTTCAAAAAGCGCACATCGTTCTGAGAATAGAGACGCAGATCGTTCACCTGATACTTGAGTTGGGTAATTCTTTCTACACCCATGCCAAAGGCAAAACCAGTGTATTTATTAGAATCAATCCCAAAATTCTGTAGCACTTTGGGGTGCACCATCCCGCTACCCAAGATCTCCACCCAACCAGTATGTTTGCAGATATTGCAACCATCGCCACCGCAAATTAAACAGCTGATATCCATTTCTGCGCTAGGCTCGGTAAAAGGAAAATAACTGGGGCGGAAACGTACTTTTACGTCTTTGCCAAACATCTCCTGCACAAAAAAGTAAAGGGTCTGTTTTAGATCGGCAAAACTTACGTTCTCGTCTATATAAAGGCCCTCCACTTGGTGAAAAAAGCAGTGGGCGCGGGCCGATATGGTTTCATTGCGGTACACCCTTCCAGGACAAATGACACGGATAGGTGGTTTTTGGGTTTCCATCACCCTGGCTTGTACGGAGCTGGTATGCGTACGCAGCAACCAGGCAGGGTCTTGGTTAATATAGAAAGTATCCTGCATGTCGCGGGCAGGATGGTCTTCAGGCAGGTTCATGGCGCCAAAATTGTGCCAGTCGTCTTCAATTTCAGGACCTTCGGCCACGGCAAATCCAAGGCGTTTGAAGATGGAAACTATTTGATTGCGCACCAGGTTCAAAGGATGACGGGTACCCACAGCAATAGGATCGCCCGGCAGGGATAAGTCAATGGCAGCAGCACCGGCTCCGGCACCACCTGTAGCGTTTTCTTTGAGGGTCTCATATTTGGTCTCCACAAAAATCTTGAACTCGTTCAGGATCTGACCAAATTCCTTTTTCTGGTCAACCGGTACATTCTTCATCTCGGCCATAATGGCTTTTACCAGACCCTTTGTACCCAACCACTTGATTCGGAATGCTTCCACCAAATCGGCGGTTCCCGCCACTTCAGCAGCCACTTCTTCCTTATATCCAGCTATTTTTTGCAATAAAGCTTCCATGTTGCGAAGATAACGATTGACAATAACTTTCCATTAAAACACAAAATTTCCACCATCGGTGGGCATTCCATACATTTGTAGATGAATTTTAGTGACCAGATGGAATACAATACTGATAGAAATTTATTGGGAATGAAGGAATACGGCCGTCACGTACAGAAGATGGTGGAGTTTCTTTTGACCATTGAAGACCGTGAGAAACGTCAGCAACAAGCGCAGTCTGTGATTGAGCTGATGGGCTTTTTGAACCCACACTTGAAGAATGTAGAAGACTTTAGACATAAGCTTTGGGACCATTTATTCTTTATCAGCGATTTTAAATTGGACGTTGATTCTCCCTATCCTATTCCACAAAAAGAAACCTACAAACAAAAACCAGATCCACTGCCTTATCCCAAGCGTCATCCTAAATATGCGCACTTGGGTAAGAACCTAGAAGTGGTGATAGATAAGGCTTTGAAAGAAGAAGATCCTGAAAAGAAAGCAGGATTTGCACACGCCATTGCTTATTATATGAAGCTGGCTTATAGCAACTGGCACAAAGAATTGGTGCACGATGATACCATTAGGGCCGAGTTAAATAGCATCACCGGTGGTGAGCTGGAATTTAGCAATACCCCATATATCAAACACCGTAACCAGAATTTTGAGCGCGATGAGTTTCCACGCAACAATGGGGGAGGCAGATGGCAGCAGAATTTTGGTGGACGCAATAACCGCAATGCAGGTGGACAAAACAGGGGCAATAATCGCCCCAATAACAACAACCGCAATGCAGGTCAGAACAGGGGTGATAATAGGGGCAATAATGCCAATGCACAAAATATCAGCAATCCCGGAGGCGGCAGACCCGATTCAAGGGGCGGTAATTATAAGAAACGCTACTAACAAAACAGCGATCCCACATGAGCAGTTTTGAAGTGATTGGAGGCAATCAGCTAAAAGGTTCCATTGAACCCCAAGGCGCCAAGAATGAAGCATTGCAGATTATTTCTGCGGTCTTGCTCACTGATCAGTTAGTGACCATCACCCATATTCCCGATATTCTTGACGTAAACCTGCTCATAGAATTATTGGAAGATATTGGCGTCAAGACAAATCGCGTAAGCCGCGACACCTGTACTTTTCAGGCCGATGACATTCATGTAGACTTTCTAGCATCAGAGAAATTTAGAAAAAAAGGCGGAAGACTGCGTGGCTCTGTCATGCTGGCTGGGCCCATGCTTGCGCGATTTAAACGTGCTTATATACCCAAACCAGGTGGTGATAAAATTGGCCGTAGGCGATTGGATACCCATATCATTGGATTTGAAAAGTTGGGTGCCAAATTTGAATACGATGAGGAGCATAGTTGTTTCCGATTAAGCTCTCCCCAATTAAAGGGATGCTTTATGTGTTTGGACGAGCCCTCTGTTACCGGTACTGCCAATATTTTAATGGCAGCGGTGTTAGCAGAAGGAACAACCACTATTTATAACGCGGCATGCGAACCCTATATTCAACAACTCTGCAAAATGTTGAACCGCATGGGTGCACGCATCAGCGGCATCAGCAGTAATTTATTGGTGATTGAGGGCGTTGAAAAACTGGGTGGCACGGAGCACCGCATGTTGCCCGATATGATTGAGATAGGCAGTTTTATTGGACTGGCTGCCATGACCCAGAGTGAGATCACCATCAAGAATGCGGGTGTGGAACACTTGGGTGTGATACCAGAAAAATTTCAGCAACTGGGTATTCAACTAGCCATTCAGGGCGATGATATTAATATACCCGCACAAGATTCTTATCAAGTGCAAACTTTTATGGATGGCGGTATTCTCACCATCTATGATCATCCATGGCCGGGCTTTACCCCAGATTTATTGAGCATTGTGATTGTGGTAGCTACGCAAGCTATTGGCTCTGTGTTAGTGCATCAGAAAATGTTTGAAAGCCGATTGTTCTTTGTAGACAAACTCATAGACATGGGTGCGCAGATTATTCTCTGTGATCCGCATAGGGCCACAGTAATTGGTCTTGGTAGAAAACAAGCATTACGCGGCATTACCATGAGTAGTCCAGATATTCGTGCGGGTCAGGCATTGTTAATTGCAGCACTGAGTGCTGAGGGAAAAAGCACTATCCAAAATATTGAACAGATAGACAGAGGTTATCAAAGAATTGATGAACGTTTAAGCGCCTTGGGGGCCGATATTAAAAGGCTGTCCTAGTTTTTATTGCAAACAAATAAGAAAGCTCGGTTGGGATAATCACGGAGCATTTGCTGAATCTTCATGGGTTTGCGAATGATCTTGTAACTATTGAGGTCTATTAACTCGTTGGCTTTACAAAATTGGTCCCAGCATTCAATAGTGCTAAGCACTTTGTTCAAGCGCAGCAATTGACTATCTAATTCCTCCTGTGTTAGTGGACCCTGATGACTCAGGACCAACAAATCCCTGTTTTTTTCACTCATAGCTTATTGCCTTTCATTCCATTTGTGGGGCGGACAGCCACAACCATTAGCTCTTCTGCTCTTTGCGGAAGCGCAAGAGATGGTGGCAACTGAAATCAATAACAGTAAAACAATTAATTGGTTTATTTTGGGACGCATAACTGCACTAAATTCAGCAATCGGTCTTAGAAAACCAATCAAATCTTTCAATTGTTTGATAATATTAACATAGAACGCGTACTGGTAGCACCCTTGGATTGGGGGCTTGGTCATGCCACGCGTTGTATTCCTATTATCAAAACCCTTCAGGAATTGGGAAAGACCGTGATGCTTGCAGGCGATGGACCCTCTGCCCAATTATTGCAAACCGAATTTCCGTCTCTGACCCTTTTGCCCCTTAGGGGTTACCATATCAGTTACGCTAAAACTGGATGGGGGTTGCCTTGGCAAATGTTAGCGCAGGCTCCCAGTATCTTTCAGACCATAAAAGATGAACACGCATGGCTAGACGCCATGATTGAAGAACAGCAAATAGACCTGGTTATCTCCGATAACCGATACGGACTCTATAGCAAAAAAATTCCCTGCGTCCTAATCACCCACCAGCTGACCATTAAAATGCCATTTGCCTGGTTGGAGCGTCATGTACAAAAGATGCATTATTCACTCATCAATCGCTTTCATACTTGTTGGGTGCCGGATGCAAAGGGTCCACAAAACTTAGGGGGCCAGTTGTCACATCCTTTGAAAATGCCCGCCATTCCAGTGAAATGGATGGGTTTGCTATCGCGATTTGCTCCGAGCAAATCCTCTCAAACGGATATTAAAACAACACATGAACCTACTCCACCATTTACCTATCAATACTGTTTTTTATTATCAGGTCCAGAACCGCAAAGAACCTTATTAGAAAATATTATTTTAAAAAATATAGTAGACATAAAGGAACCCATTGTCCTTGTACGAGGATTACCAGCAACATCAGCATCCATAGTCACCGAAAATGTACATTTGATTGTTTACAACCATTTACCCGCCACTGAATTAGCACAAATCATTTTGTCTAGCGAATGGATTATTTGCCGTAGTGGCTATTCTACATTAATGGACTTAGCGGCCTTGCATAAAAAAGCAATTTTGATTCCCACACCCGGGCAAACCGAACAGGAATATTTGGCCAAGCAATTATCAGAACAGGGCATGGCTTTTAGTGTTGCTCAAACAAAATTTGCTTTGAGCGAATCCATCGCGCAAGCAAAAAAATTAAGCGAAGATGTGAGGGCTTCAAAAGAATTGCCCTTTTTCAACACAAATATCTTGCAAGGATTGCTCTTGGCAATAGAAAGCCTGTAGTTTTGTGGCCGAATGGAAAGAAACACCAAGGCTCACTTGGCAGTGATGAGTGCTAACATCATTTTTGCCATCAGCTATTCTGTTGTCAAGTATCTCACTCCCGGCGTGATGCATCCTTATGCGCTCAATGCCGTGCGCATTTTGGTGAGTTTGGTTTTTTTCTGGGGACTCTTTGCCCTTAAACCCGGCAGAGCGGGCATTGATAGAAAAGATATTCCTCGTTTTTTGGGCTGCGCTATTACTGGCGCTTTGATTAACCAATTAATGTTTATCAAGGGCGTCTCTTTAACCACACCCATTCATAGTTCCCTGCTTTCACTTTGTACGCCCATCTTTATTACGTTTATTGCCGCCTGGTTGATCAAAGAAATGTTGAGTTGGCTCAAAATTCTGGGACTGATTTTTGGGGTGAGTGGATCACTCTTATTAATCTTAACCAAGGAGCAGCAAACAGTTGTTGGCAGCAATATTATTTTGGGCGATCTCATGGTCATGATCAACGCCATTTCTTATGCATTTTATTTGGTGATGGTGCGGCCCCTAATGGCTAAGTATTCAGCCATTCATGTTTTGCGTTGGGTCTTTACTTTTGGAACAGTGCTCATTTTGCCTTTTACGCTGGGCGATTTTATAGCTACGGATTGGAGCGCATTTGCCTTTGGACACTGGGTAGCACTAGCATTTATTGCGATTGGCGCCACTTGTTTGGCTTACCTATTTAATGTATATGGGATCTCAGTAATTGGACCATCGGCCACCGGCACTTATATCTATACCCAACCCATATTTGCAGCCAACATTGCCATCCTATTTGCAGGCGAACATTTTAATTGGATTAAATTTGTTGCTGCCCTCTGCATTTTTACAGGAGTCTTTCTATCAAATTATAAAAGAAGCGTTCCGGAAACTGTAGTAGAAGACTAAAGTATCCATCTACTCATTCCCACAACCCAAACCATTCACACAAACCTTTAACTATACTCACTACCATAACCGATCACTCAACCATTCCCCCCTACCCATTTTTCGGGCAGTCAAAAAACCAGAAAAGTTTGTCTACCTCTTCAAACTCTGTCCAATGTTTAATAGGAATATTAATGGCATAGATACCGCAAGTGGGCATATCATCAATGCGGGTATCGGTTAGTCCGTTCACAAAATCAGTGATGCCGGGATTATGAGAAAAAATAGCCACCGTATTAAGTTTGTCATCTAGTTCTTGAATCACTTCATAAAACACATGAGCGGGTGCATGGTATAATTTATCAATACTGATAATGGCCGTTTTTTTGATTTCCTGTGATTTGGCAAAATGCTCCGCCGTACTAAAAGCCCTTCTGGCCGTGCTAGAAACAATGGCGTCCAGCTTGATGCCCCGCTCCAAGATCCGATGCGCCATTTCAGGAGCGTCACGCTCGCCACGCTCGTTAAGGGGTCGGTCAAAATCGCCCAATAAATTGTTGTTCCAGCTACTCTTTGCGTGACGAATAATCAATAATCGCTTCATGCGTAAAAGTTACAATAAACTAGACTTACATTTGTGGGGATGGCGGTAAAAAGAATCAGTCTTGAAGAATTTTTAACACTGGCAAATACCCATCCCGTGTTGGATGTGCGAAGTCCGGGTGAATACTTGCACGCGCATATTCCCGGCGCCATAAGTCTGCCCCTGTTCAGCGATGAAGAAAGAAAAGTAGTGGGTACAGCATATAAGCAGCAGAGCAAACAAGTGGCCGTAAAAATTGGCTCGAAATATTTTGGTGTGAAAATGGTGGAGATGGTGGAGACCGTTGAAGCCCTGTTCAGGGGTCTACAAGAAAATTCAACCCCCGAAACTCCTTTTACCCCCCGAACGGTGCTGGTGCATTGTTGGCGAGGTGGGATGCGCAGCGCCGGTGTGGCTTGGTTATTGGATTTATATGGATACCAGGTTTATACGTTGCAAGGCGGATACAAAGCTTATAGAGGTTGGGTGTTAGCACAGTTTGAAAAAGAATATCCCATACAGATTTTAGGAGGCTATACCGGATCAGGCAAGACAGAGGTCTTAAAAGTGATGGCGCAACAATCAGCTTCAGTGATAGACTTAGAAGGATTGGCCGGACACAAGGGATCTGCTTTTGGAAATATGGGATTACCACCCCAACCATCGCAAGAGCATTTTGAAAACAAACTGGCCAATGCACTGTTTTTTGCTGCACAAGAAACAAATTCCCCGCAACCAATTTGGATGGAAGACGAAAGTCAGCGTATTGGAACCGTCAATATTCCAACAGTACTCTACCAACAAATGCGCAAAAAGCCTGTGTATTTTTTAGAAATTCCTTTTGACGCGCGATTGGATTATATCTGTTTGCACTATGGCAAGTTTCCAAAAGAACAATTGGTAAATGCCGTAATCAGAATTAAGAAAAGACTAGGCGGATTAGAAACCAAAACAGCTATCAATGCCTTGGTAGAAGACGATGTTCGCGGATCCTTCAGCGTCCTGCTTCAATACTACGATAAACAATATGGCAAGGGTCTTGAACGCAACCGCGAAAACCCAAGCTCACTGGTAACGCGCATTGAAGCCACAATAGTAGATGATCAAGCCAATGCAGCGCTGGTGCAAGCGAAGCAATAAAAAGTTAAACAGCCTCTTCAAAAGAAAATTCAAAATATCTTCCAAAAATATTTGGGTCTATAATGGAATTGCAATCTTTGAGTGACCTTCATCTGACAACGCTGCGCCTTCGTTGAATCCTCAAGAGTGTAGGTACTTTTTGAACTTTTTAAAAAGGCTGTTTTTTATACTTGTTCGAGTATAAATATGGGGGTAAAATATTATACTCGTTCTAGTATAAAAAAATAAGGGTCGTTTTATACTCTATCTAGTATAAAAAACGGGGTATTTTAAAAATGCTAAAAAACAACTATTCTTTCCAAATTCAGGTGAGCGTGCATTGGAAAATCTGTATAAAAGGGATAATATAATTTAGTAAAATTATATAAGGTTGAAAATGATTAAAAGAAAGAATAGCATAGCATTTTTTAATGAAAGATCCAATTGCGGATGGTAAGTCCGCCCATATAGCTCATGACAATCACTACTAACCAACCAACAGCCGTTAAAATAGCTGAATGCTTGTAAGTTCCTACCAGCGCGGTTTTATGGCTGACCACCAACATAATAGCTAGGGCAATGGGCAGGATCAAACCATTGAGTGCTCCAACGGTAACCAGAATTTTTACGGGGTTACCAATCAACCCATATGCGCCAGTGGAGAAGACAATGAATCCGCTGATTAACCATCGCTCATTATTGGCAATCCATGGATGAAAGGTTTTTAAAAAAGAAACGGATGTGTAAGCCGCACCTACAACAGAAGTGATGGCGGCGCACCACATGACCACGCCAAAAAATCTATAACCCAAATCTCCAGCGGCAGCACGAAATACCGATGCAGGTGGATTACTCATATCTAATTGTGCTCCCTGCATGATTACACCAAGGGCTGCTAAAAACAACACAAATCGCATGACTGCGGTTACTAAGATTCCTGTTACGGCACTACGGTTTACAGAAGGTAATTGAGCCTCTCCAGAAATACCCGCATCTAATAATCGGTGGCCTCCAGCAAAACAGATATAGCCTCCAACCGTACCACCTACCAGTGTTACAATGGCCGTGCTGCTGATGGTCTCGGGGATAAAACTATGTTGTAAAGCATCGCCCAGCGGCGGATGAGAACTAAACGCCACATAGATGGTGAGTAGGATCATAAGGATGCCCAAAAATTTGGCAAATAGATCCATCATTTTTCCTGCTTCTTTCATCCAAAAAATCATGAGCGCTATGACGCAACTAAACAATGCTCCATAAGAAGTGTCCATTCCCGTGAGCACATTCAACCCCAATCCGCATCCACCAATATTACCAATATTAAAAGCCAATCCACCTAATAAAATCAGTCCGGCCAACAAATAACCCAAACCGGGAAAGAGTTCATTGGCTAGGTCTTGCGCGCGTTTTCCCGTTACTGCCAACACACGCCAGATATTCATTTGCGCGCCAATGTCTAACAAAATAGAAATCACAATCACAAATCCAAAACTGGAGAGTAATTGTTTGGTAAAGACCGTGGTCTGTGTTAGAAATCCCGGTCCAATAGCCGATGTTGCCATTAAGAATGCTGCGCCGGTAATAGCTGATGCGTTGGAAACTTTTTTCAATGTTAAATTGATTGAATCTTGATAGATGCGTTATGTAATGCAGAATTGATTTGTTGAGCAAATGAAAGCGCATGAGGTCCATCGCCATGAATGCAAATGGTTTCTGCTGTTAGAGAAATGCATTTTCCAGAGACAGCCGTTACGGTTTGTTCTTGAATCATTTGCAAGACCTGCTTTAGAGCAATTTCATGATCATGAATCAATGCATTGGCTTGACTACGCGGTGTGAGGCTGCCGTTGTCTTGATAAGTTCTGTCAGCAAAAACTTCTGATGCGGTTCTGAGACCTAGCGCTTGCGCTTCACTGATTAAATGACTGCCGCTGAGTCCATAAAAAATCAGTGACGCGTCAACATCTTTTACGGCTTGGGCAATGACACGGGCCATAGCTGCATCGCGCGCAGCCATATTATAGAGTGCGCCATGTGGTTTTACGTGATGCAATGCTGTATCAGATTCTTTGCAAATAGTTTGTAGAAGGTGGAGTTGATCCCAGACTATTTGATAGAGTTCCTTATCACTGAGCTGCATTTCTGTGCGTCCAAAATTTTCCTTGTCTGCAAAGCCTGGATGCGCGCCAATGGAAACGCCGCTCTGTTTGGCAAGTGCTACGGTGGCGCGCATGATGGAATCATCTCCAGCATGATACCCACAAGCAATATTGGCACTACTGATCAAGGGCATGAGCATGGCGTCATTGTCCATGCCCTCACCCATATCGCAATTGAGGTCAATTTGTTTAGTCATTAGAAAGGTATTCCTGCAATCGGAAGTTACAGGCATTTTTAAGTTGGCGCAAATGCTTTTCTTGTGCCGCATACAAGGATTCGGCAGTGGCCATATCTATCAATTGAAAACGAATACTGTCTCCTGCATTGAGCTGTGCCAGTGTTGGTAAGGATACGGATGCCACATGACCAAGTCTGGGATATCCCGCCGTGGTTTGGTGATCGGCCATGAGCAAAATGGTTTGCGCATCGGGTAATAATTGCAAGGTGCCAAAACCTACCCCTGAAGAAAGACATTCTTTGTACTCACCCAAATGCATGGGTGCCGATTGTAATCGATAACCCATGCTATTGCTATTCATGGCAATAACAAAGGGCTCGTTGATCAGAACTTGTTTAGAAGCAGGGTCTAACAATTCATATTCCGCTCCGGGAATCAAATAACAGGATCCTTGTGGATATAATTCCCGCACATTGGCGGACCAGGGCATGACGGCGGGTTCTTCCACTTCATAAGAAAAGGGCTTGGCAAATGCCACCCAGTCTCCTTGTTGCA
>CAMFKK010000043.1 GCA_945957225.1 uncultured Sphingobacteriia bacterium
TATCGGTATAGCCTTGGTGCAAAGCGTACAACCCTGTGCAAAGAAAGAAAAGGAAAACGAACCAATTGCTTTTTCGTTTTCCAAATTGCTGCAGTTGCAAACCAGTTAGATGGTTTAATGATATATTTTGGTGATATTTTTTCATTACTTGTAAAAAACTTTTCGGCTAAAAAATAATAAACTTCCAATAGAAAGAAAGACCCAAAACAGGAGACCTGTTTCTTCTGTTCTTACAAACCCCAATCGCCAAGTTAAGGTTTGTGTAGGCGCTTCAAAAGTGTGAATGTGGCGATATAAACTTTTTTTTACTTTGTAGCCTTTCCAACTTTCAGCACCCCATGTTGAGTTTTTCATCATATCCTCATTTAGGGTCTGGACAAAGCCTCTACGATAGGCTTCTGCGTCCTGTTGAAAACGGATTTCTGTTTCAAGAGAAGCATTGCTGGCAGCCATGCTCAATGCACGTAGTAACATGGGGGGGCTCCCCAGTGAGAATAATGATTGCACTTTTTGCTGATTTTCCAAAGTGTTGTAAATAGTTTTGAAATGCATATCATATACATTGCTGCTATATTCCTCAGCGCGTTGCATCACATAGCCTTCAAAATTGAATTTTAAGTGTTGCAAACTGTCAACACCTTCGGCTTTCAATACCGAATCTTCTAAACGTTTTGCTCGATCACTGGCAACATCATGCCCGTTTAAACCGTTGGCAATGTCTTCGGCCACCCTCTTTTTGAAAGCATAATTGGTAGTGAGGGGAAAGGCGCTTTCAGCGGCACTGGCAGCCCACTTGGGTAGGATGACACTACTGATTATCCAGAACAACAACAATAGCGATACCGATGCGCCTGATGTTTTTGACAGTGCAGAAACCATTACTCCAATACTGCACCAAATGAAATAGTACAGCAGGTAGGCCAACCATAAATACAGGAAAGCTGCTACCGGCAGATGTGATGAAAAGATGATGCCTCCTGTGGCTGCTGTTAGCAATAAATAGACAGTGATGAAGGCGGCAAATATGATTGTTGCCGCACTTGCTTTGGCAAATAAGATTTGTCTTCCGGAAACCCCCTGCGCTAGGTATAATGCATATGTACCGTGGAGTTTATCGGAAACCACTATATTGAATGTCAGAAGAATAATTAACAATGGTACAATGAACTGACATACAAATGAAGGTGTGAACGCACCAAACCGTGCTCCAGTATCCTGCTCCCCGCTTTCATTTAACAGGAAATCGTTTTGCCGGTGCGGCTCCAGATATACAGATGTTCCTGTATAAGCTGTAAGACCAGGATCGAACAGTGAAAGAATTGACGGTTGTTTGTAGGCATAATTACCAAAATGAGCTGCTATATGCGGATGTTTCTCACCCTGCTGCAGCCAGGCCCTCCGCGAAGCCTCCTGTGCCGTTTTCCTTTGTGAAAGTTTTTTATTCGTATCTCCAAGTTGGAAGAGGAGAGCCAAAACACTCAACACCGCTAGTGTGGCAAAAAGCCAGACCGTACGCCGGTCCCGACGCCACATCCGCCATTCGTTTAATATAATTTGTTTTACCATAATAAAAGGTTGTAATATTCTTTTACCAGAAAGTGTATCAGATTTATATATAATAGTCTTGTATCATTTGTAGTAGTTCCTTTAATGTCAATACTTAAATTGTTTCCAGATACAACTTCTGCAGTTCACTCGCAGAAATATTAGAAGTAGCAATTGTATGCACCAATTGGCCTTGTTTCATTATCCCAATCTTGGTACCAACGTTAACTGCATTAAAGATGTCATGGGTAGCCATGAAAATGGTTTTGCCTTCAGCTGCTAAGTCCTTGCATATTTTGGTAAACTCAGCAGTGGCCTTTGGATCCAGTCCGCTGGTTGGTTCATCCATTAAAATCACATCGGCATTTTTAGCAAGGGCAATGGCAATACCCACTTTTTGCCGCATACCTTTGCTGTAAGTAGCAAGACGTTTGGTATGTGCTTCAGTTTGCAAACCAGCTTTAGTTAAAAAGTCAGCAAGCATTTCCTTGCTGTATTTGAATCCGGCTAGTCTACTGAAGAAATCCAGATTTTCTATGCCATCTAAATTGCCGTAGAGTTGCACCACTTCTGGTATATAAGCTACAAATTTTTTAGTGGCCGTTTCATTTGGTTTTACTTCCACATCATTGATAGAGGCTTTACCGCTAGAGGCTTCAGTAAAGCCAAGAAATAAATTAATGGTGGTGGTTTTACCGGCACCGTTTTGACCAAGCAGACAAAAGATTTCTCCTTTATCAATAGATAAATTAAGGTTGCTTAAGGCAGCCGTACCATTGTACTGCTTGCCAAGCTGTGTTGCTTGTAATACAGGCATTATTAAATTTTTGTGAATGAATTACGCCAGCTAAGCATCATAATTGATGATAAGCGTTTGTGTCAAATAATGAAAATCAGGCTTTTGCAGGTGGGCCTTTGTTCGATTGGGCATAGCCGGGGTTGGCTATTTTTTTGATTAAATGATAATCACTAATTGGATTGAAGAAAGTTATCGGTAAAAAATGAACTGTAACCGCATCATTAACGGCTTCCGAATAATGGTGAGAACATATTTTGCAATTTGCATCAAAGGCAGATTGAGATTCTTTTTCAACTTTTTGAATTTGCTCCTTATTATTTCTTTTGTAATAGGTTTCGTGGTGATGCCAATAAGAAACAGGGGTTGAAACAAAGACATACAAAGCCAGTAAGCAGGCAGTTACTATTGTTTTATGGTTTCTATTAAACTTCAATAAGTTGCATTATGTTGCAAACATACGATTACTTTTCAGATAGCAAAACTGAAAATTGTGCAATGTAGTTAAATTGAGTGGGTAGCTGAAATTACATGATATTGCCGAGAGAATTCTGTCTGCCCAAACCAACCGCTGCTGATTGAAAAAATATTGTTGAAATTAAAAACTTAAGTTGAAAGTTGCTTGTCCGGCCCGAACCACATTTTGGATTTGCATTTGCGATGTTTGTTGGTCATGCAGAAATTGCATAAAACTTATTGTTAGTGGCATATCCTACGCTTTAGAATCTAGTTTATGTAATTAAAAAAACATGGTAAAGCTAAGTCTTGCAAAAAATGGCGTACCTGGTGTGAAATGGATTTCTGAAACGGGTGCTGTCTCTGTTTGCAATTGGCTTTCGGTATCAAATTGTGTTTCTTTCCATTTGGTGTTTAACAAGTTTTGAATAGATAAACCTGATTCCCAATTCTTCTTTGTATAGTTTATAGCTGCGTCAACAACAAAATATCCTTTTGCAACTACAGAATTATCTTCATTAGCTGGTCTATTGTCCATGAAACGGTAACGAAGGCTACCATTCCAACCATGTTCTTTTCTATAAGTAAGTCCGCCTACACTTGTAAATTGAGGTGCTAATGGCAAATAACTATTTTCTTTAGCAACTCTCAATGCTCTTGGGTTTGCAAAGCTTATGTCCAGGTCAGAAAAAAGATTTTTTGCTACTTCGTATCTCGCCGAAAAGTCAAATCCAATTCTTCTTGTTTGTCCACCTGCTTCAACAACTCCTTCATCGCCTACATAAACAAACTCTTGGTCAAGCCACAAATACCATAAGGTAGATTGAAGCACTAATTTTTTACCTACTTTAAACACACCACCTAAATCTGTGCCGTATGCTGGTGGTAAAACTTTCTTTCCATTTTGTTGTACTGCTACTCTTGTGTCATTGCTATGAAACCCTCTGCCATTGTATAAATACAATTGAATTTTATCATTTAAGCGATAATTTAAATTAATTTTTGGACTTAGTATTATTGAGTTAGTACTAAGAGTTTGAGAGGTTAATTTATCATCATACTGATTGGTAAAATAATCAACTCTCAATGCTCCTGTAATATCTATTTTTTTTGAAAGTGAAAACCTTTGAGAATAGTACAAACCAGCATTCATTTCATTTATATTGCCCAACATAATTGCAGCGGTATTGATAGTTCTGTCTTTTGTACGAGTTAATTCAATGTTATCTATTTCATCGTATCTTAACTGAATACCAGTTTTGGCCTCAGTTTTTATTTTACCGATATAAAATTCTTTCAGGTATGAACCATTATACCCAACAATATTTCTGCTTTCCTTTTGACGTATTTGATCGCCATTAACAGGATCTTCTTTATAAAAAGTGAAGTTTGAATACAATTCAAATTTGTATCTACTGTAATAAAGTTGATTTCGCAAAATGCCGCCATTATTTAACTTAGTTTGAATCTCTATATTTGCGTTGTGCCTTGATGTTTTGCCTCCTTCAGTATTATCAATTGCACCATAAAAACCAACTAAACCACTTTCTACTGCCCTGTCTGGAATTTGCCCTGATGCGTTCCACTTACTTGTAAAGCCAGTAAGCATTGCAGTTAAAGTGTTGTTGCTATTAAGGCTTCCGTGATATTTTAGCATTCCATTGAAACGGCTAAAATTTTGTGGACTTTCAAAATATCCTTTTGTAAATGAACCCTCACCTGCAAAATATAAACTTTGGTTTCTTTTATCGCCTCTAGGTTTTAATAAGTTGATGCCTGTTATACCACGAAAAGTACTAAACTGACCACCTTCTAATTTAGTAAAATTATTTTCCAAATAGTCTTTGGTTTTAAATTCTACAAAACCTGCTGTAGTTAAGTTTCCTTTGTCAACATAGTAGGGTCCTTTATTAAAATTTACCTTGTCTATTAATTCAGGTATTACAAAATGTAAATCTGCATAGCCTTGTCCATGAGCATGACTTACCATATTTACTGGCAATCCGTCAACTGATATATTGATATCTGTTCCGTGATCAAGGTCAAAACCTCTTAAAAATATTTGTTCAGCCTTACCTCCCCCGGCATGTTGTCCAATAAATAAACCTGGCACCATTCGCAATACTTCCTGTGAATTATTGATAGGTCGTAAATGAATATCCAAATCGCTAATAGTTTTAAATATACCTCTATTGGTAGATGCAATTACTGTTATTTCTTGTAAACTGGAAACTTTAGGGATTAAATTAATAATTGCTGTATTATTAATAAATGTTAGTGTAGAAATTTCTATCGTGTCTGATTTATAGCCTATGCAGGATATAAACACTTTATATGCAGTGCTAGGTAAATTTTTCAAATCAATAAAACCATTATAGTCAGATATAACGTTGAAGTTTACATCAATGCTTTGGATTGAAACGTCTTGTAAGGGAACTTTTGAATTTGCATTGACAATATAAACTCCCTTGATGTTGTTTTGTGCTTTTATAGAATGCGATACAACTGTTGTAAAAAATATGGTTAATATAAGAGCATTTTTGTATAAATAAACGGCCAGATAATCAGCTATTTGGTTCATGAAATGAGTATTTTTATACTTACAAAAGTAAAGATTAGTAATTATTAATTTTAAGGGTTGACCCCAATGTTTTAGTTACTCAAATAAAGTTCACATGCAATAGCAAGGTGTTCCAATAGGGTTACTCCTCCAGCGAGACTTTGTAAAGTCGGAGAATTGACTATCTCTCTGGCCGGAACAAAATCTAATTTAATAACTAGAAGCTGAAGTTTAGAATTATTGCTTGGCAGAATCACGTCTTTCAAAACCAAAGCTTAGATATGCAATACTGATGATTGCTTCAATGTAATTCTGCAATTGAACAAAATTCTATTTTGTTAGTATTCCTATTTTCTAGGTCATCTATAATTTTGGTCTTGTCGAGGTCGCAGGGTGGTTGTGATGCGTTTGGCAAATCATGATCTTGGTTAGGTTGGCTTCTGTGGGGAGGGTTTATGTGCCTGCCCATTTGCCTGACTTAAAGCGTTGGATTATTAGAGTAGTCCAATTGAAAGTCTTGTTGTCTGTTCGCCAAAATATAGTGGTGTTAAACTGCTAATTTGTCTATAGTGCTATTGCAACATGCACCATTACCCTGTTATTAGCTTTTACTATCCCATTGGCTAAGTTCTGCGAAAATGGCGTTTGAAAGTTTGCACCGATTGCCTTTTTGCCAAATGTTAATTCTACACCTGCTGTACCCAACAATAAATTACCACCTGAAACAGTGACATTAAAACCATTGTCTAAATCCTTTTTAGTTTTTTCAAATTGAACACCTGCATTTGGTGCAAGGGTTAACTTATTTTTTATCGTGAATTTGTAATAGGCTTGGGTGTTAATGTTGAATTTATTACCATATTGATAATTGTATTTATTAGCGGTTGTTATTTTATAATTAGTGGATAAATTAATGCCCATATCTTGCAAACGAATGTCGTACATGACTCCAATATTAAAATCATAGCTACCTGTTCCTAACTGAAAAAGATTTGCATTATTATTGGTAGAAGCTTTGTCTAAATGATTATATTTTCCTGTTGCTAATTTAACACCACCACCAATCCAAAGGCTTTGTACCAATAATTTGTTTTTAAAATCACTACGTTTGTTGTTGAGCAACTGGTAATATCCTGATACGGTAATATCTCCCATACCATTTTTACTATTAGTTACGCCCAGATTTGTTCTATCATTAAAACTGTATGGTATGGAAGCCATTATTCTGAACTTATTTCCGATATTCCAACCGCCCCATGCTTCAATGGTATTGTAAGTTTCCTTAGTAGTGAGATATGTAAAACTGCCGCCAACACCTAAATGTGTCCACATGGAATTATACCGATAGCGAAGCCCAAAAATATGGTTTCGAAAATCGGGAAGAATACCAATATAACTATTGCCAACCCCACAACCACATATATCACAAGCAATGGCAAACATTGGGAATGCTATTGTCAATAAAAGTATCAGGATATATTTTCTCATGGGTAGTTATTATTTATATTCATTTTTTAAAAATGATTTGGCTAACTAAACTTAATTTAATTCTTTCCATTTTTCATTTGCTATATTACTAGCCACATCAAATTTTAAAGTATGCTTTTCTATTGTTGAATAGAGTTATACAGTAGAAGGGTGCAACGCAACAGAAGTTTATCTGTGATTAGGTAGCCGGGTTCATAAATATTAATACACTTAATTAAAAAGCTTGAAGTATAAATATTTTTTGACAAAAATGAATATTGTTAGTTTGAATTTAATTATGAGGATTATTGTTCAGAAAATCGTTTATCAAAGAGAAACCCTTTGTCATTTAATGTTTTTAAAAAAACAATAATTTTTTGTTTTTCATTTGCTGTTAAACTAATTCCTAATTGCCCCCCCTGTTTAAAAATGGGATCCAGATTTGGGGTATTTTGAACCTGATTGCTGTAATGGTCAATTACTGCTTCCAAAGTAAAAAACCTGCCATCATGCATATAGGGAGCCGTGTAAGTCAAATTTCTTAAACTAGGCACTTTAAATTTATATTTATCGGTATCTATTTGAGTTACCAAACCCCTTCCCAAATCATTAACACCACTTATACTAATGCCATTATTTCTAAAACTATAATCGGTAAAAAGTGGTTCCTGATGACATGGGGTGCATTTTTGTTTTACCAAAGTATATCCTTCTTGCTCATCGCCAGTAAACGAAACTCCTAGATTACGACTTACACTATCATATTTGCTATTACTACTAACACACATAACCATAAATTGTGATAATGACTTTAAAAAATTGTTAGAAGTAATTTCTTGACTGCCCCATGCTTTTTCAAACAATACCGGATATGTGGAGGAAGCACGTAACTTTTGCAATACATTTGGCATAGTTTCGCCCATTTCAATATGATTGGTTATAGGCGCAATTGACTGCAAATCTAAATCAACAATACCTCCATCCCACATAAAGCTGGTGTTCCAGGCTAGGTTCATAATAGGAGGAGAATTACGGGTTCCCAAGCTATCAAAAATTCCATGGCTTACTGAATGTCCATGATGAGTAAAAGCTGATGTTTGAATATGGCAACTACCGCAACTAATGGTATTATCAACAGACAGTATGGGGTCGTAAAATAATTTTCTCCCTAATTCATATCTTTCCTTGGTTATAGGGTTTGTTTCAAAATGATAAACAGGTTGCGGAAAGTTAATGGGTTTTTGGAAGCCCTGAAAAATCTCCTCTAAAACATCTTTGTTGCAGGCACAAATGCCTGCAACAAAGATAAATATTACAATAAAATGTTTACGGTTCATAAACAATTAATTTTCGGTATGGTCATGCACAATCATACTTGAATAATTATTTGCAATAGGTATTCCGGCTGTTGGTGAATGAATTTCTGCTGGTGTTCCAAAAGTCATATTTGTGGTACCGGTAATAGCTTTTAATACATCAACAAACAAATGAATATTTGCCGATTTGCCGGACTTAACTTGTGCCGTTCCTCTAGTTCTAAGGTCTAGTGTAAAAGTTCTGAGGTTATTTGTTGTAGCGGTTGTATAGCCACCAAAACCACCTACATGGTATTTAAAAGGAGCTACACCAGGAGAAGTACCCTCTATTTTAAAGAAGATATAGCCACTATTCCAACTCCAATACATATCTGCTGCAGCGGCACTTACATCCAAAACACCTGTTCGTTGATTTATATCCATTGTATTTCTTAAACTATCTACCCCAAGTACAAAACTTAAAGATTTATACTCACCTTCTGGAATACTTAGTTTTGGTTTATATGTTGTTGCGTCACTTTCATCAATTAAAAAATAGCAATCTTTTTGAGGCACAGTATAAACCGATCCGTCTACGTTGGTGAGCACAAAATTGCTCACATAATATTTAAGTTTTGTAACATTAAAACTTTGGCCTACCCCATTTGTGTAAGACCCTGTATTTAATTGTAAATTAGACGAACCTACAACGTTATCAAATTCAACTGATAAATCAGCTTTTACATTTGAGTTATAATTTGGTGCATCATCTTTTTTACATGATGATAAAAGTAGTGTAATTGAAAATACTGATAATATTATGCGTTTCATTCTTGAAGTATTATTAGATATAAAAATGTAAATAAGATTATTTGCCATCAATGATTAATGTATAAGGTCAAGAATATGAGTACCCGAAAATGAGAACTATCATTAACCTAAACTTCTTAATAACGGAAATGATAGACCAATCTTCATGGCGTACCATACCGATAATTATTGATAATTACAATAGATTGAATTCATAACAAATTACTTGTTATGAAAAATCGAAAAAAAATTACATTAACAAATAGGGGGGCGTAGAAGATTACGGGGCATTTTTATTGTCTTGCCCGATATTTTTGATGGAAAATTATTATCTAACAGAAAACCATCAAATTTTAAAGTGGAATAAAATAATTTAGAAGAAAGTAAAATTTCCTTTTTGTTTTCTGATTTTCTTTCGGGATTTTGTTGGTCCTTTTTTTCTTCCTGTTTTAATTTCTTCATCATTTGGCATTTACCATTACAATGCATTGTAGGTTTTGCCTTGTTCTCACAATTTTTTGCATATGCTTGAGTATTGGTAAAATAGTCAAAAACAACGAACGCCTTGCTGAACGTTTGCCCTGCAAACGCCAATAAAAATATAAAAGCGGTTATTTGTTTTAACAAGTTGTTCAATTTTTGCAAATGTAATTCAGTTTAGTGATAAAAGTGGTTTTAAAATGGATTGTTCTGCTAAAATTATTATGTTCTGAATAAGATAAGTAATCCCTTGAGAAGTGGGGGTGTAAGAGGTGAAGCTGCAATGTGTAGTTAGAGACTTTGTTTAGAATGTTCCGTCACTTGAGGTTGAACGGAATTTGGTTTTATAGATGTGCAGAACATTTTGTCAAACTATTGTTAAAAGCCGTTCATTATTCAACTATGAGTTTTCTTAACTCCCATTTTTGCAAATTGTAAATTTCCCATTTCACTTGGGTAATTCCGCCAACAAGCAAATAAAAATCACCTATACCAAATCCCTTCAAACGCTTTGCAAATTCATATAATTCTTCTTGCATCATGATGTGGTAAAGTAACAAGGTTTTACCTTCATAAGCAAGCATTTTTTCCTTATTTAGGGATAACAATGGAATGTTTATGGAGTCTTTCAAACGTCCTACATTTTTCCAAGACGTTGTATCAGTGCTTTTATATTCTGTTTCTGACCGTGTATCTATGATTATCGTATTTTTCAGTGTAGAAAGTGTAAGTAATTTGGTAGGCAAAATCATTTGATACCTTATATTGAGAAACTTTCTTTCAGTGCTTGCGGTATTACTAACCAAGTTATCAAGATCGTATAGCAAAACACTGGTTTTGTATCCATTATCAGCCAAAAAGTTTGCTGCTATTGGGCTTAATTCGCCGTCGTTGTCAAACAACAAAATGATTTTGTTTTTGTCTAACACTTTCAAGTTATCTTTTATTTTGTGATAGGGAATATGGAGAACCGATTTAATACGACCAAATGAGTTTTGCCATTCAACTTTTGCTGTTCCTTCATACAAACTATCTGGTCTGATGTCCAAAATTTGATAGTTTTTATTGTTCAGTAACTTTATAAACTGTTCAGGGGGAGCCAATTTATATTTTAATTGATGGGTATAATACTTGTTTTTGTATGGCACTTCCTTTTCAGATAGGCTATTCAAATAGGACAACCCGCCATTTATATTAATCACCATGGTAAATGAGCTGTCGGCAAGTTGCTTAGATAACAGTCTTGACCTATGGCTATGACTACAATAAAGCTATATCGTATCGTCTTTATGTTTTTTTATTCGGGATAATATTTGGCAAATTCAAAAAAGTCGGTTTCAATTGCTCCTTTGATTTTCCCTTGATTATAAGAGACATATTGCGAAGTAGCGCTTCTTTCGCCTGGTGTTCTAATGTCGTAATAGATAAGGTTTGGAATTTTTTCAAGCCTATCAAAGAACTTCGCCCAAGAAATTGTCTGATAACTGATATTGTCATACTTAAAGTCCTGCGAATAAACACCGAAGCTTAAAAGTATGCAAACTGTTGAAATAAAGT
>CAMFKK010000044.1 GCA_945957225.1 uncultured Sphingobacteriia bacterium
TCGTCGGCAGCGTCAGATGTGTATAAGAGACAGCTCCATACTACAGCATAATTTGATTCAATTGGTTTCTTATAGCCGGTTGAAGCAGATTTATTATTCCAACCTTCTAACCCAAGCCTAAATCCACCAACTCCGGCAAACAATTCAGCAACTTTCAATTTTTTACTCATTTCTCTTTCAAATTTGACTCTCACACAATTCAGTATAATTCAAATTTATGTTTGTGTTTACAGTCCTCCTAATGATGGGGATAAAATCATTTAAGTATTACTCTTTAGATTAAATTAATTCCTACTTCAAAACCCTCACCACAAACTTCGTCTCGCCAGACCAATCAATCTCCAATGGCTCGGTGGCATCAAGAATGGATTCGGTGCTAACATCGCGGCTGGTGCCGTAATTGATCTGCCAGTCGGGGCTTTTGTTGATGCCAAGGCGGAGGATGATGCGGCTGCCGGGGGCAAGACGTTTGGGGGCCAGATAGTTTTCATGCATGGGAATTTGCTCCCATTTGCCGGGGGTAAGTAGATGGCGTTGGTTTCTAGACTTGGCAAGAGAAGCACGTTGAATGACTTTGCTTAAAAACATCACATGACCATCGGCAAATTGCTCATAGAGTTCTAGCACCAGGTCCATGTCTTTTTTATTGATCCCCGCTAGCACATCGGCCTGCATCTTACCACTAATGGTAATAGGTTTGGCAAAGGGTTCACTGATAAAGACCAGTCTATTGGGTACCGATTGCAGCACAGTATCAATGATCAAGTTGATGCCTTCTTCCGTTTCACCCACTCGTAATGGCTCACCTCTAAAAGCAAAATCAACACTTTGATGAATGCTGTTATTTGCTAAAGGCTTTTTGTTGAGTGCATAAGATGTTTTGCTGATGGCTGCACCTGGATAAAAGACCAAACTATCGTTATACATGGTTTCTAGCGATGTTGCCTTGCGCCATTCATTGGTTCCTATCAATTGATAATTGATTTTTCCCTTGAGCATTTTGGGCAGGGGAGCGCCTTTGAGAATATGATTAAACCATTCAAAAATGATAGGCTCTATTTTAATATTGGATACAGGATCCGTTTTATAACCCAATAACTCGCTTAGCGGAAAACCCATGGCGCCAAAATGATCCCAAGGACCCATCAATAAATAGCTCTTGTGATCTTTATTCCAAGCTTGCAATTGCCTTCAATAATAGAGCGCACCCAATTGGTCACCCTCATAATATCCGGTTGTACAAAATACGGGGATTTGGATTTTACCAAACTCCTCCCCCTGTGGTGTCATAGACTTCCAATAGTCATCATATTCCGGGTGTTGCAACCAGCGTTGGAAAAGGGGTTGGGCTTTCCCTTCTAGACTATCTAAACGGTTAAGATGCATTTTTTACTGCCGCCCATTAGCTAAAACCCAAATAAGATCCGCCAAACATACCCAGTTTCCCATTGCACCAAGGCTGTTTGCTAATCCAATCAATGACCGCATAACCATCCTGCGCGTCAAATTCATAGGGATACAAACTATCTGGGCTGAGGCGTTTACCGCGGGGATTGGCAATCACACCTATATAGCCATAATCTACTGCTACTTTGGCTAGACTAATATCTTGACCGGAATAAATATTGTTTTTCAAGATCACTGACTGTGGTCCTTTTACTTGTTTGTTGCGTACTACCGTTAAAGAGATTTTTCCGCCATCAGGTGCCGTGATTAAGATACTATCCTTCACCAAATATTTTGCTGCAGAAATTTGGTCTACATACTGTTTAAAAATGGGTATGGCAATTCCATATACCTGATAGTTGATATAGGCCAAACAAAAAGCGCTTGCCTGTTCTTGACTTAGGCTATCTGATCCCCTAGATTTTGTCAATTGATCTTGGTACTTGTTTGCAAAATCTTGCACCTGTCTATCCGCTAAAAACAGCGCATTCTGTTGGGAATACAAAGGCATGGTGGGAAAATAGCTTTCTAGCTTTGCGCGATATTGTTCTAGAAAGACCTTGCTTCCCGGTTGGGCTGTTTTCCTTACTGTTGCAAACAGTCTAGACTCCATATTAATGTCGGGATTCTCTTTTACTGGACCCACATTCACCACTACAAAACTGTCCAACCAAAATTTAAATTTGGCGTCATTCCCCGCCAACAAATACAACCTGGCCACATTCCGCAGATTACCTACATTGCCCTTGGCTTCTATATTGGCCACTACTTTAGCAGCCAGTGCTGGCAATTGTTGTTACAGAGCAACGCTATCGGCATAAATGGTCTTAGGAAAATAATAGGTCTGCGCTTTGGCGCTCAATGCAGCGCAACAGAATAGGACCAGTCATAATTTTCTGGGCATACAATTCATGATAGGGATTTGCAGGGGGTCAATAAAGATAATGACTTACTTAAATACTTTCTATAGGCATGTGTTGCTGAAGTGCAGATAATTAGCATTTAATCAGCCTGCAATTTGGCAATACAATTTAAGTGAAAGTAAATTCCCGTCTCAATTTTACCCTTCTAGTCCAGTTTTACAAATTTCACACCCTGCATTCTGTCTGAACTTAATAAGAAATTTGTTGGTGTCTTGCCACTGTTATCAAAATTCAATACATAAGAGTCAACCAACATCTTTGTTGGTGTGATTAATAGGCCTTTTGTACTTTCTTTACTGCCATTGGTAATGTCATAGCTTTTGTCACCAGAGAAATTGATGCTTATGGTTACGTTTGTTTCTACATTAAAATACTTTCCATTTAATAAATGATACTGATAGCCGTTCCAATTCCCAACAGCCTTTGTAAGGGTATAGGGAGAATGAGAAGTGTAATAGGCTGTAACAGTCAGCTCTCCTTTTTTATTTATTTCAAACTCCTGCTTAAAGTCCGGATCAAAGGTTTGATGATAAATATTGTCAGCTTCCCTTTCCAAAGCCACATCGTTGCGACCAATGCGTTTTAAATACATGATGCCATCTCTTTTCTCAAATTGAAAGGTAAAATTGTCCTCTGTCTGATATATGCCAATGATATCAACATCATTGATATAGTTGCCAATTTTAGAAGGTTTTGTCACTAGGTAGGCTGAGTTGGATGTTAGGTTAAATACCAGATCTGCCATTTTTCTGGTTTGCATGTCTGGGGTTGCTTTTCCTGTATTGGTAAGGGTAACCATTGAGACTTTTTTGTTGGGGAACCTTATAAATGTTGCTTTCCATGCCCCTGTTGCACCTTCGTGAAATGTATAATCCAGGTTTTTATATTTTCCAAATTCAATTCCATAACCATAATTCTTGATAGGGGAATTCTCAGTCAGTTGTTGGCTCTTTTCTAAAATTTGCCTTTTTATATTGCATTTGCCTGTTCCTTGAAGAATTAGTTCCCATTGCATTTGGTCTGATAGGGTTGAGAAGATATTCCCGTCTCCGCAAACATTCCAAATCCAATCATAGGTTGTCCAAGTGCCAAAATTAAAGTATGCCTTTGCAATTGGTCCTTTAATCTTAGTATAGTTGTCTTCAAAGGAAGTGTTGGGCATATTCAATTTCTTGAATATAGTATTTGTGTATGCAACAAAGGATTTCCCGGTCAATTTTTCAATAATTGCTGCCAACAAAATGTAGTTTGTATTGCTGTATAGATATTTTGAATTGGGCAAAAAACTAAGCGCTTCCTGTTTTTCAATAAGTTGCAAAACATCTTTATTGCTGAACGATTTTTCCCACCAGGTGAAGCCTTGCAAACTCCACAAATCATACACATCTCTGATGCCACTTGTATGATTAAGCAGGTTTTCAATGGTAATTTTTGCAGAGATTTTTGGGTAAATGGTAGGCAGAAATTTTCTTATATCGTCATTTAGGCTAATTTTTTTCTCGTCAACCAAAACAAGTACAGCTAGTGCCGTAAACTGTTTGCCATTGGATGCAATGTTAAACCTGGTATCTTTTGTGATTAGGGTACTGTCTGTCAAATTTGCAAAACCAGCAACTTTTTGATAAACTATCTTGCCATTACTTATAATACCTGTAGCAATTCCTGGTGCTGCCTTTGGAACGTCTTGAGTAGCAATAGCATCTAGCTTTTGAATTTGGGTTGGCGTAAAACTGTTTAAGTTTTGTCCATATGAAACTGAAGTCAATAGGATAGACAGGTGTAATAATAAGGTTCTCATTTTCTATTTTTTTGCGAATTTGGGGCTTTGAAACCTTTAATTCGCTTTAAATCCTGATTTGACACCTACTTTGTGTAGTGTTTTTCAATATACTCCTTGGGATTTAATGAGGTTGTTCTTTTAAAAGCCCTGTTGAATGTAGATTTAGAGTTAAAACCACATTCAAAAGCAAGACTAAGCAATGTCTGTATGGTATGTTCTCCGTCTTGGATTTTTTGCAATATGGCCTTAATTCTATGATTGTTTACAAAGTCATTAAAGTTCATATTGAATCCCTGATTAATTACTTGTGAGATTTTTTTGGAATGGGTGCCTAGCCTATTGCTGATATCGGAAATTATTAGTGCTGGATTTTCATACATTTTGTCCATCTCCATTAGATTCACTATTTTTTCCTTCCATATATCCAAATCCGGAATTTCATTCTTTTCCTCCAATATTAAGTTTTCAGGATTTGTTAAAGGGATTCCGCTTTCAATAATATTATCAGCTTCAAATTTCAAACTGGAATCGGTGTTTTTTAGAGAATCCTTAAATGAGGTTGCTGATACAATTGAATTGGTATAGCCGCTTATTGAAATGTAATAGAAGAGTACTGAAAAGCATACATAATACCAGAACTTTTTCCCGAACTCATCCCATTCCGGGTTGAAAATGAAAAATAGCACGCGAATTGTCATAAGCAATAAGAAGGCAAATAAAAAGTGTTTTGCCCACTTGAACATGACAGAATCGGCAAAACTAACTACATTATAAGTGATTGTTCTATATTTAAAATATGTAGTCGTGCTTATTATCAGATAATAAATTAGAGAACATAATCCAGCTATCTGATACCAAGTTGAAAAATCTTTGTCCTTGCCATCTGTATAAAAATAATTTTCATTTAAAAATACCTTATCGGTAAGAAAAATGACAAGTGCGTAAATCAGATATAATATTGCTGGTACAAAATGGATATAGTCTTTTCTGGAAAAATGAAATGAAGTGTCAAGCAAGGTATTGAAGTAGAAATACAAGACTGGAGGCAATAGAAACAATTGTTGAAAGGGAATATAAAAAAGGATATTTCTATAGGTTTCATGAGCATACCAGCCTGCATATCCAAACATGAAAGGGGCTATATAAAAAGAGCATAAAACCGTAAATAAGCTAAGCCAAAGGCTTGATTTGTTGTCAGTTTTTATTCCTTTAATGAGCAGTAGAGTAGAAAATACAAATCCGTGTATGAAGAAAATGAGTAAAATGGAACTTTTCAAACTAAAAGAAAAAAGCATCGGCTTCAATTTTTATGGTCTTTCAACATGGGCTAAAAGCCAGTGATATATTTCCTCAATATGAATGGATCCTGAAAAAGGATTATTTAGCCAATTTTAAAAGTAAATTATGATCCTCTGTAAAAATCTTATTTAATGAATCTGTGAAATGTGATTCTGAAAATGGGGACTCTTTCTGCGTTTTTAAATAATTGAGTACCTCAGTCAACACCTTGTCAGAAAATTGATCTAAGATCTTATTGATTTCATATTTTATTTCATCTTTTGACATTACTTAAAGTTAGAATTAACTAAGAAATCAATCAATAAAATAATTTTTCGGTCTATTTCATGATTTATGAAATAAAGAACCAAATTTCATTTTTTATGAAACAACAGGTTTTTCTAATTTATCGCAATAACCCTGCAGCCCATTCTGTAGCGTATTTGGCTTTGAAGTATTTGATACGGAGGTTCACCAGTTTTTCCGCGGTTTCAATCAATTTGTTTTCGCGGGCATTGACTAGGAAGAGCGTGCTCTCTCCATTTTGGAATTTGAGGTTCTCTGCGCGGAAGAGCGCATTGTATCCATTATAAGCCGCTTGAACATTGCTGATCTGTTGTTGCAAAAGCGATGCTTCATTAAAATAATTGCGGATCTTATTTTCGGTTTCCCATTTCTTGGCGTTGAACTCCAGATTGGTTTCCTGGATTTTTAGTTTGGCTTTGTTATAATCACCACGGCCCTCACGCAAGAAGAGCGGTACTTTCACGTCTAGTCCCCATTTGTAATTGTTCTCCAAGAAAGCGCCGTCCACTCCCTTGATCACATTGTATCCCTTGTTCAAGAGATTGGCTTTTACATTCACCGTGGGGAGTATGGATTGAAACTTGAGTTTTCTCTCTACTTCCAAACTATTCAATTTGAATTCATAGCTTCTAAGCGAGGGGTTTTCATTCACAGATCTTCCTAACAAATCATTCAATCCCTGTTCTTGAAAACTGCGTACAAACTGCAAAGTATCTGGCAGATAATTTTTGGGCAATAAATAAGCCGAGTCATTTTCTTGCCATAGATAATTGCTCAATTCTAATCCGGCATTATTGATTTTCTGTGCAGCGTCAGAACGCATAGCAGCAAAACTCTCTACCTGGGTTCTTGCTTCCACAGTGTCTATCGCGGAGCGATCTCCTGCTTCATAAGCCAGCTTCACCAAGCGCAAACGTTCAGAAGCAATGGTATAATAACGGTCATAAATACTGTACAATTGATAAGCCCCAGCCCATTGCCAATAAGTATTATACGCCGTAAACAATAGGTCATTGACCATCTTCAATTGTTCTTGCTGGCTCTGACTTTGAAAGAGTTTGGCCTGTTGCAAAGTGGCTCTTCGCTTGTCAATGATGAGTCCCTTACCCAAGGGCATTTCAACACCTAAGTAAGAAGTCTTACCACCCGATGCTTCCGAATTTAAAAAAGTACCACCATTGCTTTCCAAACCCGTTTTAATATCTAACCCGCCTAAAGCAGTGGGAATCTTTAGCTCGGGGTTATTGTAGAAATAATAATTTTTTCCGTCAAAGGTTTTGTTGGATCCTTCATAGGTAAAAGCTGGATCAAAACCACCGCGCGCGCTCTGTACATCCGCGTTAGCCTTGAGCACTTGTATACCAGCCTGTTTGGCTACCGGATGGTATTGCTTTACTTGTTGAATAAAGGCTTCGGGGGTAAACACCTGCGCGCGCAGTGGCCCCATCATCAAAAGCATGACCGCGCCTAGGACCAAGCCAGCTCTTTTAAAGCATCTTGGTTCTTCCAATTCAACAATATGTTTCACCACTACCCTCATTTCTTCTCCTTATTTTCCTTGGCGTATTCCGATTGGTAATACTCTGGTGGGAATCCATTGATATTTCTCCAGAGCTCATACCAAATGCTCACGTCTTTTAGCAGCGCAATGCCATTGGCCCCTCCACCAATACTGAGTTGTTTGGGCCAGGGTTTGTCTTTAGGATCTTCTGTTACCAGGATCCTGAATTTACCATTAGCACTCACCGATGATTCAATAGCAGCAACCACACCTCCAAAAGTTCCATAACTAGAATTGGGCCATCCACTAAAGACAATGGCAGGAAATCCGTCAAAAATGAATCTCACTTTTTGTCCCTTAGAAATCAAGGGCAGATCCATGGGCGAGATAAATAATTCAATAGCGTGTTGTACATCGGTTGGTACAATCTCTACAATCATCTCCCCCTCTTTAAGCATCTCTCCCAAACCCGCTTTCTTGGCCTTGGTAATCTGTCCGCTTTGTGGGGCTCTGATATAATAGAGCTGGTTACGGATATCGTAATTGCTATAACTGTTTTCAAGCTTTGACACATCGGCCTCGCCAGATGCAATATTACTCAGTGAGGAAAATCTTTCTCCCTCGGCCTTAGAAATCTTATCTGTATATTCCTGAACCGTGCTATTCTTTTCAATAAATAAATTATTCAATTCTTGTTTGCTCTGCAAGAACTTGCTCTCAGATCCTATGCGCTTGGCCTGACTATTTTGAAAACTTACCTTGCGGCGCTCATAGTCTGTGAGAGAAATGACACCAGAGTCTAGCATCAGTTTAGCCGCGTCTATCTGACGCTTGCTCACACTATATTCATTATTCACCGCAGAAAGATCTATACTATCGCTCTGTAATTTCAGGTACTGCTGTTTGATCTTATTGTCTAGTTGGGAGAGTTTTAATTTTCTACCTTCTATTAATGCATCAATCTGCACAGCAGCTGTTTGTGCCTTGCTGGCATAACCCTGATTGGCCATTTGTTTGGCGGTAATCTGTTGCTTGGTACGCTCCAATAACTGTGGATCAAAATACTCCACTTTTACCTCTCCCAATTGCAAAATAGTATCACCCGCTTTTACAAAATCTCCTTCCTTCACATGCCACTTTACTACCCTGCCTGCAATAATAGTATTGAGTTCCTGTGGTCTTTGTTCCTGACGCAAAGTAGTTACTGCACCCTTGGCGCGGATATTCTGAGTCCATGGTAAAAAAGCAACCACCACTAGGGTAATGAGAATCCCGTAAAGCCATTTTTTTACTGCGGATCTCTTATTCACCAAATAAAGGTTCTTATAAGATTGCAGCTGGCTATGGGCAGCTTTTTCTTCAATATTGTCTAATAAAAAATTTTCCATTTGCTTAGCTTAATCTTGGTCCAATTTCTGATGAAGGCCCTTGGTCAATGATCACCCCTTTGTCCAAATGAATAATATAGTTACAAGCTTTTGCAAGCTCTTTATCCGTACTAGCAATCATGACCGTAGAAGTGGTTTCTTTTTGAATCAGTTCCAAAATTTTACCCCTATCTGAAATTTCCAAATTACTAAATGGCTCTTCTAATAATAACAATCTGCGTTTACCCAATAAAGCACGAATCAATAAAATGGTTTGCTTAATTCTTGCGGGTAATCTTGAACCTGCAGTCAACAACACAGTATCATATCCATTGGGTAATGATTGAATAAATTCTGTGAGACCACACATCTTAACCAGTTCCGTCAATTCTTTTTTGTCAATCTCTGTATTCCCCATGGTAAAATTCTCCATGAGTGTTCCTTGAAAAATATCCTGGGTATTTAACAGGATTCCCGTTACCGAGCGCAAAGATTCAAGGTTATAGTTGGCAATGGGCATATCGTCCAATAACAAGGCTCCGTCAAAATTGCTATAGGCACCTGTTAGCAAACGCAGTACGGTTGTTTTACCAGATCCCGACTTGCCATAGATGCAAACTGTTTGTCCAGAGGGAATAGAAAAATTCAGTTTCTGTAACACAGGATTGCCCTTGTCATAACAATAATTCACCTCTTTAAACTGAATTGACAATCCATTGTCTGAATCAGAAACCAAATGTGTACCGTCAATTTCCGTTTCACATTCGGTAATCTTGGCCAGCTTTTCTACGGAAGTGAGAACGTCATAGATCTTGTCTAAACTAGCAATCAGTTTTTCTACCGATGCAATCACCATGATGATCACAATGTCTGCAGCAATAAACTGTCCAATATTGATTTGCTGATCTACCAATAGAATAGAACCAACAATCAACATGCTAGCTGTAATGATTACTTTAAAACCTACCAGACTCCAGAATTGGGTTACCAGAATCTTAAAATAACGGGTATGAGACGAAATATAGCTGTTGACGTATTCGTCCGTTTTTTGAATATTTAATTGGGTGCCCTTACTGTATTTAAAAGTCTTTACAACACGGGCCATTTCTTCCAGCCAAGCAGCTGTCTTGTATTTAAAATCACTTGATTCAACGTTGGCGGCAAACCCGGTTGGTAGGGTATTGCGCAGGATTAGGTACAACAATAAAATTAAAATAGCACCAAATCCAATAAAGACCGGATGGTAGAGACTCAACAAAATTACTCCCAACAAAATTTGAATTACGGCAGCGGGAATGTCTAATAATAATTTCTCTATCCCTTTTTGTAAATTACCCGTATCAAAAAATCTATTCACCAATTCTGGTAAATAATAGCTGCTCATTTTTTCAATATTCAATCGCGGCAGCACATTGGCAAATTCTAGGGAATAGCGTACAAAAATCTTTTGCTGAATTTTTTCAATCACCTGCATCTGGCGCACTTGTAATAAGCCGCCAATAAAAACGGCAAATACTACTAATACAATCAATACTACAATAGAGGTAGAAATTTGGCCTGCCAATACAAAACTGATAATGGTTTGAATACCCAGTGGCGTAGAAAAACCCACTAATCCAGCCAGTATAGCATAGATATAAATGGTGCTAATGTCTTTTTTCTCCAGCCTCAATAAACTAAACAGCTTTTTTGCTGCATGTGCTGGTGAATGTTCCTGATTTGTTGCCATAAGCGTTGTTCCCTACAATTTGTGTGCAAGATTACATCCTCAGTCTGAATTACCCGAGTTAATGAATATCCAAAAATATTTCATTAAAATGTTAAAATCTTGGAATATGGTTGTGAAAACCAATTAGTTAGAGGTTATCAAATTCATAAATGGGGTCAATATGAGCTCCCGCTTCCATCTCAAACAAAGGTTTTATAATACCATCGTGCAGATCATAGACCCAACCGTGCAAATGTGGACGCTGATGATGTTTCCAAGCGCTTTGAATAATGGAAGTCTTAGCTAGGTTCATCACTTGTTCCTGTACATTCAATTCCACCATACGGTTAATCTTATCATCCTCTATGGCAATAGCGTCAATTTCTTCCCTATGAAAACGATACACGTCTTTGATATTGCGCAACCATTTATTAATAATACCCAGTGAATGATGTCCAAATGCAGCTTTCACACCACCACAACCATAGTGACCACAGACTATAATATGTTTCACTTTCAATACATCTACCGCATATTGCAACACGCTCAAGAGATTCAGGTCTGTATGCACCACCATATTGGCAATATTTCTATGCACAAAGATTTCTCCGGGATTGGTACCAG
>CAMFKK010000045.1 GCA_945957225.1 uncultured Sphingobacteriia bacterium
GCGTATCATCACTTAGTGCAGTAGTTTGCCCCGGAAAACTATTGGCAGGATAGTGTACAAATGCTTTTTTGGATAGTTCAGGTCCCCAGGCTTCATATAATACCTTACTCACCGCATTCATATCAATTAAAGCCAATTTTTCTTCTGCTGCCATTTGTCGCATGGCTTCTGGATAATCGCCCAGGGTATTTTTAATTTGTCCAAGGGAATCAAAACTTCTTCTATTCATAGAGGTAACCAAGAAAGGGATCCCTCCCTTGGCCCTAGCCGCCACAATGAATTTGCGAATCATGTCTTTGTAAGTGGTGAATGCCCCCACACCTGGACCCTTGATCTTTTGGTCATTGTGTGCAAATTCAATAAAAAGATAGTCCCCTTTTTTCATCAGGCTTAGGATCTTTTCCAACCTTCTCTCACCCCAAAAACTATTGAGCGTTTCTCCAGATTCCGCATAGTTGGCAACAGCCACTACACCTGGTTGAAAAAATCTAGGAATCATTTGCCCCCAACTGGCCCAGGGTTCACGGTCTTGGTCAACCACCGTTGAATTGCCAGCAAGAAATAGGGTAGTGGCTTGCTTATTAGGTCTAATTTCTACCGCACAAATTTTGGCGGCTTTGTTATTGAATTCTAAGGTGAGCAAATTGTCCCAGTGCAAGTAGTCTGATTCGGAAACGCCAACCCTGCTTTTGAGTTTCACCTTTGTAATGGAATCCCCATTGGCATTTCTGATAATGCTATCCCTGATATGTACGGTAAATTGACAGCTTTGAAATTGGCCTTTATCCGTATGAATATTTTCCAACATCAAGCGTCTGCTTTCTGCTCTGACGGTAGTAAGGCTGGTATCATTTTTGTCTCCTAGAATTACCGTAACATCATAATTTCCTTCAGGTAATTTTACGGAAAAATAAAAGGGCTGTTCACTGCTGCAATAATCTGCTCTTAATAAATCTTTTCCGCCCCTATCTACACTCAGAATGGGGGCAATACCTGAAAATCCATAGCCTGTTTGGTAATTAAAACTACTATTGGCGCCAACCTTGGTATATCCTTTTGCTGCTTTACCATTGCCAAAATCAAATAACATGGCTTTGTCCTGGTTGGATTGTGACCAAGCAAGTTGAACTGTTGTCAGCAATAATGCAGTAAGACAAACGGAACGGAATTTCATGTGGTTATTTTTCTAATAATTGTGAAGCACTATCGTTAATGCCAAAAGCATGTTTTTTCAGCATTTGAATCAGTTCTGCACCTGCCATAATAGTTGGTCCATAACCATGAGCAGCAAAGGGATTGATGGGTCTGTGGTAATAAAATGCTGGATCAAATCCCATACCTGTTCCAACACAGGTTCCTTCTACCTGACCTTGTGCATTTACTTTTGTGGCAACCGCATTCCAGGCCAAGATGGCTGCAGGTCCATAAGTTTTTGCATCAATCCATCCCTGGTTAATGGCGTGTGATATGCCATAGGAATAAATGGCCGTGGCCGATGTTTCTAAATAACTGTCATTGCGGTCCAATAACTGGTGCCAGAATCCTGTGCCTGCTTGATAAGTAGCCAGCCCCTTAATATGATTTCTTAAGATAGACAGGATGGCTGCTCTTTGGGGATGGTTGCTAGGCAATACATCCAACAATTCTTCCGTAGCTAATAGTGCCCATCCATTGGCCCTTGCCCAATGAAATTCAGGATGTACTTCCATGCTCTCTACCCAACCATGCATATAGACATTGAGTTGTGGGTTAAACATTCTCTTGGAAAATTGTAGGAATTGTTTAACAGCGTCATCGGTATAAGCTTTGTTGCCCGTGAGTTTGCCCATTTGCGCCAACGCAGGAATACCCATAAACATATCGTCTAGCCAAAGCGTATTTTTCAAAGGCCTATTCCTAGCAAGCGTGCCATCTTTTAACCGATACTCATCTTTGCTGATAAATTCCATATAATGGTTGATCAAGGGCCTTAGGTCTGCCTCTTTGCAAAGAGGGAGGGCTTTAATCATAGCAGCACAAACAGCTCCACCATCGTCCAGTGCTTTTGGTGTTAGCACCTGTTTCAAGGGATTCACTGTTGTAGGGAATGCCTGTAGATTTTGCTTAAATCCCGGTGTTACTTTTGCCAAGAACTGCAAACGCTCTTTGGTATAGTTGGCATATTTTTCATCGCCCGTGGCAAGACTTGCATTCAGCATGGCGGCATAGGTAACGCCCCACTCATAACTGGTTAGTCTAAACTGTCCGGGTTTGAGTATGATATTGCTATCTGGAAAGGGCATACCCTGAATGGCTTCTCCCGTTTTTTTGTGAACAATAGCTGCTGGCGTATTGTGGTCCAAGTAAACAAATACCCTGTCTAGCACAGATTTGATTTGCGCAGTTGATGGTGCGCCATAGGGTGTTGGATAATCTGGTTGTAATAAATGTAGTGGTGTGGTTACATCATTGGCAGCAGCTGGTTTTTGTTGTGCATAAAGTCCAAGGCTAAGGCCAGTACAGCATAATAGGGCGCATATTTTTTTCATCATTGGGCAAACAATTGGTTCAATAAATTGGAAAGAAATCTGGAGCAATCTTATCCTTAAAACAACAACAAAACAGGGCAGAAACCATCCTGTGCTATCTTGAAATGGAATCTTAGTTCTAGAGAGAGGCCCTAAGTGTAAGATAAAATGGAATTTCCATCTGGGTGGCCATATCGTCCAAAACCATATTGGCAGCGGTGGTGCCCATCATCTGAAAATCTGTAGAGATGGTAGTGATGCCGTTTAAGATGAGTTTTTTGAGTGGGGTTTCATTGTAAGAAATCAGTCCCACATTTTTGCCCACTTTGAGTTTGGTGGAAAGAATTTTCTCAATCAAAATGACCAAGTCATTTTCCATTAGGTTAATATAAACCTCACCATCCTTGATGGGCTCATTGGCAATATTGTGCACTACCCGATAATTGAATGCATATTCGTGACAGAAATGTTTAAACCCTTTTAAAATCTCTTGTGGAAAATAAGTGTTCTCCGGGAAGATGATTTTCAAAGTATGGTATTTGCTGAGTCTTTCTTTGGCTAGTTCCAATGCATGGTAGATATCCACTTCAAAGTTTTCATAGACGGCCCTATAATCACCTACAACGCCTGGTACCAGTTTGTCCATTAAGATCAATTTCTCTTTTGGAATGGTATTGATGATTTCATGGGCATTCTCACCACCTTCCATAAAATGGGGGATGATCACATAATGGGTATAGTCTTGATTGGCGTTGGTCAAGAGTTTCTTGAAAAAAGCAAAATCGTTATTATAGATATAAAAGTCAATGGTGGCCAATTCTCCCAATACACCCACAAATGCGTCATAAATGATTTTCTTGTGTGCACTCAGTTTATTGAACAGGAGAAAGATTTTGAGGTGCTGGTTAACTTCTGCATTTTTTACAAAATAACCCTTGCCGGGAACAGAGCCCAATACCCCAATTTTTTTTAAGTGTTTGTAGCCTTTTTCAGCGGTATCCCTAGAAATTTCAAACTCAAAACTGAGCTCATTGATGGAGGGTAGAATATCGTCTTTTCTAAGTTTGCCCTCATTGATGGCCTTGACAATGGAATTAGACAATTGCAGGTACTTTGGCGTAGCCGAGTAAAAATCTATAAAAAGGTGCTTGAAAATGGCTGCTTTTCTCATGGAAGGCCTGCTTTTGAAATACTTTCGGGTCAAACCTACAAAATATATTTTGCAAATTTGGCTTGTCTTAAGCATGATAGTACATGATGGGAAAAAACCAGCTTGATACTACATTCACCCGTCATTTGATTGCCATAAAGAAAAACTAAACGCTCATGGGTGCAATTCTGGGTATACTATTTCATTTTGTTGGAGGTTTCGCGTCAGGATCCTTCTATCTACCGTATAAAAAAGTAAAAGGTTGGTCTTGGGAATCCTACTGGATTGTTGGAGGCCTGTTTTCTTGGTTAATTGTACCCCCCATTGCTGCTTATCTGACCATTCCCAATTTCATGCAAATCATAACTGAAGCGCCGGGAACAGTCATTGCCACCACTTTTGGCATGGGCTTACTCTGGGGCATTGGTGGTTTGACCTATGGATTAGGTGTCCGTTATTTGGGCGTTTCTTTAGGTAGCTCCATCATCTTGGGGCTTTGTTCCATTTTTGGGTCTTTGATTCCTTCCGTATTTTATTATTTTAATCCAACCAAGGATAAGGATACCATTGTGGACTTGCTAACCAAACCCTGGGGGCAATTTGTCTTATTGGGGCTCTTGGTTTGTGTAATAGGAATTGTCATCAGCGGTAAAGCGGGTGGCATGAAGGACAAGGATTTGGGAGAGAGCCATACGGATGCTTCTGGAAGTGAATTTCTCTTGGTGAAGGGATTGATTGTTTCTGTGATCTCTGGCGTATTGAGTGCCTGCTTTAGTTTTGGTATTGAAGCCGGAAGCAGCTTAGGTGCAGTAGCCAATGATATTTGGAAAGCAGCCAATCCTGGGCAGGGAGAATTTTTATTCCGTAACAATGTCATTTTTGTAGTGATCCTTTGGGGTGGATTAACCACCAACTTGATCTGGTGTTTGGTGTTAAATTTTAGGAATAAATCCTTTGGCGATTATGGCAATGCCTCCACGCCTTTGCTGAAAAATTACCTGCTTTGCGCACTGGGTGGTACCACTTGGTTCTTGCAATTCTTTTTCTATGGAATGGGAGAAAGCAAAATGGGAAATGGCGCCAGTTCTTGGATTCTACACATGTCATTCATTATCTTAATTGCCAACCTTTGGGGATTGGTTTTAAAAGAGTGGAAAGGCGTTCAACCCAAAACCATTAGAACCATTGTCATAGGAATAGCCACCATCATTGCATCTGTATTGATTGTGGGTTATGGTAATAGCATTAAATAGTTCAATCGTAAAGTTTTAGATATGCAAGCGTTAGCAACAAAATTCAAACAAGTAAGTTATTTATGGGACGATGCACAGGCAGCAAGCATGGCCGGTGATGAAGTAGCCCTCTTGGTATATCGCTCCAATTTATTGGGAGCTGATTTGAGACTGACCAATTATGGTGGTGGTAATACTTCCTGCAAAGTAATGGCCAAAGACCCATTGACAGGATTGGATACAGAAGTGATGTGGGTAAAAGGAAGTGGTGGTGATTTGGGAACCATGAAAAGAAATGGTTTGGCGGCACTATATGTAGATAGGTTAAATTCCTTGAAAAGCAGGTATCGTGGTTTGGCCCATGAAGATGAAATGGTTGAATTGTTTAACCATTGCATTTATGACCTGGCTTCCAAAGCACCTTCTATTGATACACCCTTGCATGGTTTTTTACCATTCAAACATATTGACCACTTACACCCCGATGCGGCCATTGCCATCGCGGCAGCAAAAGACGGTAAAAAGATTACCCAAGAATTGTTCAATGGAAGCATTGGATGGGTAGAATGGCAGAAGCCAGGTTTTGATTTGGGCTTACAACTGCGCCAGTGCTTGGATGAGAACCCAGGCATCCGTGGCATCATGTTGGGCTCACATGGCTTATTTACCTGGGGCGATACAGCTTACGAATGTTATATCAATACTTTGGAGGTAATTGAGCGCTGCGCCGATTTTATTCAAGACGCACAAGCCAAATTACCCGCCAATTTTGGTGGTGCTAAAATGGAATCTCTGCCACAGGAACAACGTTTAGACAGGGCTGCTGATTTGGCTCCCATCTTGCGCGGATTCTGCTCTAGTGATGTGCAAATGATTGGTCATTTTACAGATGATCCTAGGGTTTTGGAATTTATCAATTCTAATGACTTAGATAGATTGGCACCCATGGGTACCAGCTGTCCTGACCATTTCTTGCGTACCAAGATTAGTCCATTGGTCTTGGATCTGGCCATTGATGAAGACCTTTCCAATGTGGCTGCTGTTAAATTGAAACTGGCACCCCAATTTGAAGCATACCGCAACATGTATGCGGAATATTATAATAGTTGCAAACACCCCAATAGCCCTGCTATGCGTGATGCCAATCCGGTCATCATTTTGTATAGGGGAGTGGGTATGTTCAGTTTTGCAAAAGACAAACAAACTGCCAGGGTAGCTTCTGAATTTTATTTGAACGCTATTAATGTGATGCGTGGAGCAGAAGCCATTTCTTCTTATACAGCTCTGCCTAGACAAGAAGCTTTCAATATTGAATACTGGTTATTGGAAGAAGCCAAATTGCAAAGAATGCCAAAGCCAAAAGCTTTAACTGGCAGGATTGCCTTGGTAACCGGAAGTGCCGGCGGAATTGGTAAAGCCATAGCCAAGAAATTTGCCAATGAAGGCGCTTGTGTCATCATCAATGATAATGACAATGGCCGTTTGGAAAATGCCAGTGAAGAGTTTAAGACACAGTATGGCAAGGACGTTTATACAGCGGTATTATTAGACGTAACCAATTTAGCAGGCATTCAAAACGCATTTAAAGCGGGTGCATTGGCTTTTGGTGGCATAGATATTGTAGTCAACTGTGCTGGTTTGTCCATTTCCAAACCTATTGAAGAGCATACTGAGAAAGACTGGGATATTCTATACGATGTATTGGTGAAAGGTCAATTCTTTGTAACACAATCAGCCGTTACCATCATGCGCAAGCAGGAATTGGGTGGCGATATTGTAAATATTGTTAGTAAGAATGCCTTGGTATCTGGTCCTAATAATGCAGGTTATGGTTCTGCCAAAGCGGCTCAAATTCACTTGAATAGGTTGAATGCAGCTGAATTGGGCAAAGACCATATTCGCGTAAATGTGGTGAATCCAGATGCGGTTATTTCCGATAGTAAAATCTGGGCTGGTGCATGGGCTGAAGGCCGTGCCAAAGCTTATGGTATTACCGTTGCAGAATTACCAGCTTATTATGCCAAGCGTACTTTGTTAAATGAAATCATTTTGCCAGAAGATATTGCCAATGCTTGTTTTGCCATTACAGGAGGACTTTTAAATAAGTCTACTGGTAATGTGATCAACGTAGATGGTGGTGTTGCAGCAGCATTCTTAAGATAAGATGGAGAGAGTAGCATTCAAAATGAAATTGTTTCCGGGTAATGAAGCGGAATACCTGAAACGCCATGATGAAATTTGGCCTGAACTAGTGAGTCTATTAAAAGAGACGGGCATTAGTGAATACAGCATTTTTCTGGATAAGGAAACCCTTTCCTTGTTTGGTGTGCTCAAGATTTCCTCCGCCATGAAATTGGATGATCTTCCCAAAGATCCAGTAATGCAACGCTGGTGGAAATATATGGGGGATATCATGGAATCTAACCCGGATAACTCTCCAGTAAGCATACCTTTAACCGAAGTTTTTTATCTGCCATAAATCAATTGCATCATGCAAATTGCACAAGAACAAATTCAGGCGCATAACCAAGCTCAACAGGCAGCGCATCAAAGGAAAATAGATTTTATTGCTGCTGAAACCAGCAATTTAGAAGCCATCATTGAGAAGCTGGTTGCTTTTCAGGTAGCCATCCCTAGTTGGGCATTGGGTACGGGTGGAACCAGATTTGGCAGGTTCTCTGGTGGTGGTGAACCCCGTAACCTGGAAGAAAAGATTGAAGACATTGGCGTACTGCATCAGTTGAACCAGTCAAGTGGTGCCATCTCTTTGCATATTCCTTGGGATATACCAGAAAATCCAGAAGCAATTAAAGCCCTAGCTGCCCAAAAAGGCCTGCGTTTTGACGCCATGAATAGCAATACTTTTCAGGACCAAAAAAATCAAGCGCATTCTTATAAGTTTGGCTCTTTGCAGCACGTTGACAAAGCCGTAAGACAACAGGCTATTGACCATAACCTAGAAGTGATCAAACAAGGGATTGCCCTTGGTTCTGATTCCTTGACGGTTTGGTTATCTGATGGTTCCTGCTTTCCAGGACAATTAAATTTCAGAGAAGCTTTTCAAAATACCTTGGAGAGTTTGAAAGTGATTTATGCAGCATTGCCTGCCAACTGGAAAATGTATATTGAATACAAGGCTTTTGAACCCAATTTCTACAGCATGACCGTGGGTGACTGGGGCCAGAGTTATTTGTATGCCAGCAAATTGGGACCTCAGGCATATACTTTGGTAGACCTAGGACACCATTTACCCAATGCCAATATTGAACAGATTGTTGCCCTTTTGTTGATGGAAGAAAAATTAGCTGGTTTCCATTTTAATGATTCCAAATATGGGGATGATGATTTGACCGTGGGTAGCATTAATCCTTATCAATTGTTCCTGATCTTTAATGAATTGGTAGAAGGCATGGATGCCCGTGGTATGAATCATGCCAAAGACCTAGGTTGGATGATTGATGCTTCACACAATGTTAAGGATCCATTGGAAGATTTGTTGCAGTCTGTAGAAGCCATTATGAATGCTTATGCACAAGCTTTATTGGTAGACAAAGCAGCCCTGGTTGCTGCGCAGCAAGCCAATGATGTGGCCAAGGCCCAGGAAGTATTGCAACAGGCTTATCGCACCGATACCCGCGCCATTGTTGCAGAAGCAAGGTTAAGGAGCGGCGGAGCGATTAAACCATTGGAACTATATCGTTCCCTAGCAATTAGAGAACAATTGATCAAAGAAAGAGGAGCTCAAACCGTTGCAACAGGACTCTAATATAACAGCCATACCGGTCATTGCCATTTTTGATATTGGCAAGACCAACAAGAAATTATTGTTATTTAACAGACAGTACCAAATTGTGCTGGAAGAGTCTTCACAGTTTCCTGAAATCAGTGATGAAGATGGTTTTCCTTGTGATGATCTGAAAGCCCTGACGGACTGGGTCTTGAACCGATTTGCCTTATTGCAAGAGGACAGGCGCTTTCTGGTTCAGGCTGTCAATTTCTCTGCCTATGGTGCCAGTTTTGTGTATTTGAACAAAGCGCATCAACCGGTATTGCCCTTGTATAATTATCTCAAACCCTTGAATGAAAATTTATTGCAGGGGTTTCAAGAAAAATATGGTGGCGCAGCCAAATTGGCTTTGCAAACGGCGTCTCCCAATTTGGGGAATCTGAATTCCGGGATGCAGTTGTATAGAATCAGCCGTGAAAAGCCTACACTATTTCCTACCATTGATCATGCCTTGCATTTACCCCAATACCTGAGCTTTATTTTGGGTGGTGGATACCACTCGGATATTACTAGTATTGGATGTCATACCCAATTATGGGATTTTGAAAACAAAGCCTATCACCCCTGGGTAGCGGCTGAAGGGATAGAACGTTTATTGGCTCCTATAGCACCTTATGATACAGTAGCGGCCAACAAATCCGGTGCCATTGTTGGTATTGGTTTGCACGATAGCTCTGCTGCTTTGATTCCCTATTTGGTGGCTTTTACAGAGCCCTTTGTCTTACTTTCTACCGGAACCTGGTGTATAAGTTTGCATCCATTTAATGACCAGCCCTTGACCAGTGCAGAGCTGGAACAGGACTGTCTTTGTTATTTGAGTTTTCAGGGAAATCCGGTTAAGGCTTCCAGGCTTTTTGCGGGCAAAGAACACGAACAACAGATTAAGATTTTGGCCAATCATTTTGGGGTTGACCAAGACTATTATAAAATGGTGTATTGCAATCCCAAATTATTGCCAGAAGCAATTGAATATGTTGAACCAACAGATGCGGCTGCTTCCTCCGCCATGTTGCATCAGTCTGCCTTTGGTCAGCGTGATTTAGCTGGTTTTGATAACTATGAAGCGGCTTATCATCAGTTGATTGCCGATATTATTACCCAACAAGTATTTAGCACCAATCTGGTATTAAAGGGTTCTGAAGTGAAAAGGATATTTGTAGATGGAGGATTTAGTAAGAATCCCATTTATATGTATTTACTGGCCAGGGCCTATCCCGATTTAGAAGTTTATGCGGCTTCTGTTCCACAGGCCTCTTCCATTGGAGCTGCAATGGCCCTTCACCAACATTGGAATCCACAAGCTTTGCCAGCTGACATGATTGACTTACGTTTGTATTCGATTCATCAAGGACTCAGTTTATGAAAATAGGCTTATTTATTCCCTGTTATATTGACCAGTTTTATCCTGGTGTTGGCATTGCTTGTTTGGAGTTGTTGGAGAAGCTGGGTTGTGCGGTGCGTTTTCCCTTGAACCAGACCTGTTGTGGTCAACCCATGGCGAATAGTGGCTTTGAAGCCATGAGCAAGGGCTGTGACAAAAACTTTGTTCAAAATTTCAAGGGCTTTGACTATATAGTGGCGCCATCGGGTAGTTGCGTATTGCATGTAAAGGAACATTTGCATGATGATAATGATCCTGCAGCTGCTGAAGCAATTAGAACTAGGGTTTACGAGCTCACGGAGTTTTTAATGGATGTGTTGAAGATAGAAAACCTGCCTGCCAGTTTTCCTTTTAAAGTGGGATTGCATACCAGCTGCCATGGCCAGAGGGGATTGGGACTCTCATCAATGAGTGAGCGAGTACTTCCTGCATTTTCTAAACCAGGAGCCTTGCTACAGATGGTCAAGGGCCTAGAACTGGCCCAACCCAAAAGGGTAGATGAGTGCTGTGGCTTTGGGGGTACTTTCTGTGTGTTTGAAGAAGCGGTGAGTGTGAAGATGGGCAAGGACAGGATTGGAGAACACCAAGACAATGAAGTGCAATATATCACGGGTGTAGACACCAGCTGCCTCATGCATTTAGAAGGCATTCTAAGAAGACAGGGCAGCCC
>CAMFKK010000046.1 GCA_945957225.1 uncultured Sphingobacteriia bacterium
ATTATATGAAAACCTACCATGAACTCCTCATCTAAAGCAATCCGTTCTCAACAACCCAAGACCACTCCCAGGTTGAATGGCAATCCGTATACTACCTTGATTCCGGAAGAAGTGATGAACAGAACCGGTACTCCTTTGAATACACAAACAGTTAAAGAATTTGCTTACGATCCTAATGACCCATACAATTATAATAACTATGGTCAGAACACAGACTGGATTGGTGCCATTACCCAAATTGGATATGCTCAAGACCATAACCTTTCTATTACTGGTGGTGGTCAAAAAGCCAGATACTTTGCTTCTTTGGGTTATTTTAATCAAACAGGTACAACTATAGGAACCAGCTTGACAAGGATCAATACCCGTATTAACCTTGACTATATTGTTTCTGAAAGAATCAAATTCCGTACAGATATTGCTTACACTTTTACAGACAATCCCAAAGGATATAGTCCGGGTTCACAGGCCAACGAAATCAGAAACGTGGCTTTGAACAAAATGCCCAACATGAGTATTTATGAATACAATGAACAAGGTATTCTAACCCCTAACTATTTTTCTCCTTCACAAAATATTCAAGGTCAATATCCTGCTACTTACAATCCGGTTGCTATGGCCAATGCCGCAAAGAACCGTGTTTATGGAAACAGGATTACCCCACACTTTAACCTTTCTTACGAGATCATTCCTAGAACCTTAATCTTGACTGGTGATATTCAGTTTGATATCAATAGTACCAAGAACAATACTTTCCTGCCTCAGATTGCTACAGGTAGACCTGTTACAGAAACCGTGGTGAACAGGGCATATAATGGTGATTTTGATGGATTCAACGTGCAGTCAAAAACCAATTTGGTATTCACCCCTCAATTAAAAGGTGACCATAATTTAACTTCTTTGTTGTCTTTCCAGACCTATGATAACAAGACCATTTCTAACCAGTCACTTACTTCTAACTCTGCTTCTTCTTTATTACAAGATCCTGCTTCTGCTGCTAGAACTCAGAACCAAGACCTGAGTATTGCTGCGGGTTTTGCTCAAACCAGAACCATTGGTTTGTTGTGGAATGCACAGTATGATTATAAGGGCAAATACATTGTGAACGGAGGTATTAGAATGGATGCTAGTTCTAGATTTGGTCCCTCTCAGCGTTATGGTTACTTCCCTTCTATTTCTACCAAATGGAGGGTAAGTGCAGAAAACTTTATGAAGGATGTAAAGTTTGTGAATGACCTGAGTTTACGCGCTAGTTATGGTCAGTCTGGTAACTCCCCTAGATACGATTATAGTTTTTACAATAACTACGCCAGCAATGGTTGGTCTTATCAAGGTCAGGGTGGTGTGTTCCCATCTTCTATGGAATTGAGCAACCTGAAATGGGAAGTGATCCATGGATTGAACTTTGGTATGAACTTTATTGGATTTAAGAATAGGGTCAATATTGATCTAGAAGTTTATAGAAACCGCACACAGGATTTGTTGTTCTACGGATTGCAGATTCCAACCTTTATGGGATATAGTGCAGTGGATATGAACGTAGGTGTATTAGACAACCAAGGATGGGAATTGAATGTCATGACTACTCCAGTTAAAACAAAAGATTGGGTAGTTGATTTCAACTTCAATATTTCACAGAACCAAAATATTATCCGTGAAATGAGCCCCTACTATCCTAAACAAAACGTAACCGCTTTAACGGCTAATGGTCAATACCAAGCCTTCTTGCAAATCAATAACCCATTTGGTTCTATTTATGGTTATCGATACCAAGGGGTTTATCCGGATAAGGCAAGTACCATTGCTACTGATGCAAAAGGCGCACCCATTATTGGACCCAATGGTCAAGCGGTATATATGCGCTTTAACTATCCTCAAACAGATTATGTGTTCCAACCTGGCGATGCCAAGTATGAAGACATAAACAAAGATGGAAGTATTGACTACAAAGACGTTGTTTACTTGGGCAACAGTAACCCTAAATTATCTGGAGGTTTTGGTCCAAGCATCACTTATAAAAAGAACCTGAAAATTACCGCCTTCTTCAATTTCCGTTATGGATATGATGTGGTGAATGGTACCCAAATGACCACTACTAATATGTATGGTTTCAATAACCAAAGTACCGCTGTTTTAAGAAGATGGAAAAACCCTGGTGACGTGACTGATATTCCTAGGGCTTTGTGGAATGCTGGTTTTAACTGGTTGGGTAGTGATCGTTATGTTCAAGACGCATCTTTCTTACGATTCCGTAGCATCACCGCCAGATACACATTTGACCAAAAAGTGCTGAAAAAAATTGGTATGAAAAGCTTGAGCGCTTATTTAACCGCAGAGAATTTGATCACATTTACCAGATATACGGGTCAAGATCCGGAAGTGGCACCAAGAGGTATCACAGGTCCGTTCACCATTGTTACGGATAATAGCACAACGCCTCCAGTAATGATGTTGACCATTGGATTAACCACTTCATTTTAAATTATTTGAAAACGCTAGAAATGACCAAGAGAAAATTAATAGTAGGTGTTGTTGGACTGATGGTGTTTTCCATGCTCTCCAGCTCCTGCAAGAAATGGTTGACCCTTCAACCGCAGGATGGTATTACCCGTCAAGAGTTTTGGAAAACAAAGGAACAAATTCAGTCAGCTGTAACAGGGGCTTATGCTTCTTTATTGGGTGATCCCAATGGTGGTGACAAACCCTTAAGTGAATATTTCTTTCTTTGGGGAGAGCTCAAAGCAGACATGATTACCAATGGTATTGGTGTAACCAATGATGAGTTAGACGTGATGTATGTAAATACGCTTCCAACCAATACCATTACCAAATGGGGCGCTGTTTATAAAACCATCAACTACTGCAATACGGTGATTGACTTTGCGCCAGGTGTAATTGAAAACGATAACACGCTTACACAAACGCAACTTAAAGCCTATTTAGCAGAGGTAAGGGCATTAAGGGGTTTGATGTATTTCTATTTGGCTAGAAGTTTCCGAGATGTTCCACTGAAATTAAAATCTACAGCTAGTGATGTTGACCTTACCCTTTTGCCTAAGTCTACTGGAGAACAAGTAATGGCACAGGTGGTGGCCGATCTTAAATATGCAGACAGCAATGCGGTATTTACCTATGGCAGTGCTGCTATTGACAAAGGAAGGATTACTAAGTACACTGTAAAAGCCATGTTGGCCGATGTGTATTTATGGCAAGACAAATACCAAGACGCAGCAGATGCTTGTGACTTTATTATCAATTCTGGTCAGTTTGGTTTGGTAAGAGGTGATGATGGTTGGTTCAATACCCTTTATTACAAAGGCAATTCTGCAGAATCCATTTTTGAATTCCAATTTGATCAGCAAAAACTGAATAGTTTTTACGGAATGTTCACCACAAGTAGGGCAAGATTTTTTGCAAGCCCCTATGTTATGGAGCAGGTTTATACCATTGATTTTGTGGATGACACCAAAAAAGATATCCGTGGTGAATGGGGTTCTGTGAGAACCAGTGATAATGCATTGTGGAAATACCTTGGTGTGAATCCTGGAAGTATCCGTTCTGCTGATGCTTCATGGGCACATTGGATGGTTTATCGCTATGCTGATATTTTATTGATGAAAGCTGAGGCACTCAACCAAATTGGTGGAAGGGGTGCAGAAGCCATTCAATTGATCAATACAGTAAGAACAAGGGCCGCAGCCTTGGATGCAACCAATACCAACCCAGATCCTGCTAACAAAAATGACATGACCGATTATATCTTGGCTGAACGCGCTAGAGAGTTGTCATTTGAGGGAAAGCGATGGTACGATATTTTGCGCAACGCCAAGAGAAATAATTATCAGCGCAAAGACATTTTATTAAATATGGTTGCCAGAGCCGTTCCAGGCGCTAGACAACAAAGCGCCATTAACAAATACCAAAATCCAGACGCGCATTATTTTCCCATTTATTTCAATGAGATTTTGCTGGATCCCAACTTAGTTCAAAACCCCTTTTATAAATAATAGTCAAAAAATCACACATGAAATTATCACAACAATTAAAATGGTCTCTCTGCGCCGCTTTGCTGGTAATGGGTCTGTTTGCTTGTAAAAAGCAACAGTTTGACCTGTTGACAACAACGGATGTGAATATTGTTGACTACTTGCGTAAAAGCCCTGACCAATATTCAGAATTAGTAAAAGCCTTGGACAAAACCAATATTAGTCCCTTCTTAAACGCTTATGGTACTTATACCTTATTTGCACCTACCAACGAAGCTTTCAAAATCTACTTAAAAGAGATTGGAAAAACTTCTGTGGATGAGGTAGATGTTACCGTGTTAAGAGACTTATTGCGTTTGCATATTATTAGTGATACCGTTCGTTCCACTTCATTTACTGATGGAAAATTGTATGCTCCTACCATGCAGGGACAGTTCTTGACCACGGGTGTGGTTCCAGAATCTGGTGCAACAGTGGTTAATAGACAAGCATTGGCCCTTCAATTAAACATGCTGACTGGTAATGGTTATGTACATACTATTGATCATGTTTTGCAACCTGCCACCCTTACCCTAGCCAAACAAATTGAAGGAAACCCTAAGTATAGCATTATTACTCAGGCATTAAAAGAAACTGGTTGGTTCGATACTTTGAATACCATTGTTACTTCAGATACTACACGCAGGTGGAGAACCTTCTTATTAGAATCTGATTCTGTTTTAAAAGTGGCAGGTTTTCCAACCTATGCATCTTTCAAAGCCAAGTATAGCAATACAGGTAATCCAAAATTGGCAACAGATAGTTTGAACCTGTACATTGCTTATCACATGTTATTTGATATCAAATACATTGCTGATATTGTTTCTTTTACTTCTCATAATACTTATGCACCTCAACAAGTAGTTACCCAGTTATTAGACGGTCAAAAAGTATTACTCAATCAAGCTACCTTCAACAATGTATTTGAAAGCGGTATTCCAATGAACAGGTCTACCAGTGATATTCCGGCTACAAATGGTGTATTGCACAATTTGAATGGCCAACTCTTGCTCAAGAAAAGAGACCCTTTCCGTGTTGACTTTGATATTGCCGCCCAACCGGAAATTATTAAACTCACTTCTATTTATAGAAAAGTTGGTAAATCACAAACCTTTGCCCTTGGTCAGTTAAAAGACGTGACTTGGCAGAACCCGAATAGCACCCCGCAATACACTACAGAGGGTCCTACTACATCAAATCAATATTGGTGGGATGACCATTTTGACTTTAACATGCGTTTTGGTAACGCTGCTGCCAATAACTGGATTGAATTTAAAACGCCTTTATTGGTAAAAGGAAAGTATAAAGTATGGGTATGTTTTAGAAGGGCCAGTGTGGGTCAATACATTCAATTGTCACTTGACGGAACGCCAACATCTAAATTGATAGACCTGGTTACCGCTTTAAATGGTGCATTGGCAGGCGCTGCCTTGGAAGCAACTGGCTATAAGCGCTATACCATTGTAACCACTTCTAACAACTTTGCCATGTTTGCAGGGATTGTTGATGTAGCTACTACAGATAGACATTTGCTCCGCTTTACTTGTGTAAAAGACCAAGGATCGGGAGCTACCAATACTAGTACGGTTGACTTTGTTCAATTCATACCTGTAGACCAAGACCAACAAAGACCCTTATTTGGTAGAGACGGTACCATTTTACCATAATCGTCAAAGTGATTTTAAACATAAAAGATGTTGCTTGTGAAAAATAGTAGATTATCAATAGTCATTGCCCTAGGTCTTGTTCTGGTGCTTGCGGCCTGCAAGAAGGGCTGGAAAGATCATACGGATAGTACGGACCCCAACCTGGGTATCAACCTGATCACCGCCATCAAGGCTGATCCGGAAGCGGCGCAATTTGTTACCCTCTTAACAAAGACTGGTTATGATAAGGTTTTAGAAAGTTCCAAGTCTTTTACGGTTTGGGTGCCTAACAATAGCGCCATCGCAGCATTGCCCGCAAATATTTTGGCGGATACCAATTTGTTGAAGTCTTTTGTGGGTAACCATATTGCCAATGGTAGCATCACATCTGGTGTTAGCGGTGTTCAACGCATTCCCATGTTGAACGGAAAATATACCAACCTGAATAACCTACAATTAGATTCTGCTGCAATTGTAAAGTCTAATAAATATTGCAGCAATGGTTTGTACAATTTAATGGACAAATTTGTTCCTGTAAAAGACAATTGCTGGCAGTGGTTACTCAATAGCACGGGCTTTACTAGCAGCAAGAACTTTTTCCTTTCTTTGAACTATACTTATTTTGATTCTGCTTCTGCTACTCAAACAGGTGTTGACCCCAACACTGGACAGCCTGTTTACAAACCAGGTACTGGTCTAAGTACAAGGAATCGTTTTCTTGATAATGTGATGAATGTGGCAGATGAAAGCAATGAATACACTTTCATTGTTTTAAACGATGCTTCTTTTGCAGCCGAGAATACCAAACTCACTCCTTGGTTCAAAACTACATCAGTAGATACCACTAATAATTTAGCAGGAAATTGGTTGGTGAAAGACTTGGCTATTAAAGGTGCTTACAGTGCCGCTCAATTACCAGATACCCTGATTTCTCAGTATGGTGTTAAAGTGCCTGTTGATAAAACAAAAATTCTGAGCTCTATTAAAACCAGTAATGGTTGGGTGCATACCATGAGCCAAGTGAATTTTACCCTAGCTCATAAATTCCCACCCATTATTATTGAAGGTGAAAACCCAACAGGATTTGCTGCGGACAGAACGGCTCAACTATTGTTTAGAAATAGGCAGAACCCGGTTACAGGTCAAAATTTTAAAGACATCCTGATGCAGAACTATAGTTTTGCCAGCTATTGGGTACGTTACCTAGCTAGAAATATGAATAGTATGCGTTACAACGCATTCTGGGTTGCCGTGAACGATGTGCAAACAACACCACTTTGGACCCAACGTTTAGGGGTTGATAGTGTAACAACAGCCGGAAATTTCCCCTATATCACCGTTGCTAACCAAAACTATAATGAGATTTCACTGGGCACTTTCACAGTACCTAGGTATAAAGACCTAAACTTATTCTTGATTGGTGCCAACTCTTCTTCCAGTTCTGGAGGTGGTGTTTCAGTATCACTTGATTATATAAAACTGGTTCCGGCTTTCTAATCATATATAAACGTATAGCATAATAGACCATCATGCGAGTATCCATTAAAATAGTAACCTGCTTTCTTTTGGCTACGGCTGGTTTAACCAATAACCAGTTGTTGGCCCAACAAACAAACAGTGCACCAACAAAAAAGACAGCAGAAGCCCAAACGGTTAGTGGTTTGGTTAAGGACGCTGCCACAGGCAAACCCCTTAATGCCATTAGCGTATCGGTAGAAGGTTTTTCTGCAGCGCTGACCGATGACAAGGGAAAGTTTAAAATTAGAGTACCGGGTAAATCTGCTACCATTATTTTTAGTGGTGAAGGTTTTCAAACCAAGGAAACCGCTTTAAGGGGCAGAACAGATTTGACTGTTTCACTCTTTGAAGAAAGTTTTAATTCTATCTATGACCAAGTAAAATTACCCGCTGGCGATAAACGCGGCACTCAAACAGGTTTGGCGGTGAATAGCATTAACGCAAATGGTAATTGGGGCAGAACCAATGAGACTACCGATGGTTATTTACAAGGTAGGGCAGCTGGCTTAAATGGAACCATGCGTTCTGGAACACCTAATGCCGGTGCCTATTTAAATATAAGGGGTTTGAATTCCATGTATACCAATAATCAGCCACTAATTGTAGTGGATGGAGCTATTTATGATATTGGTGACTATGGTACATCTGTGATTGGTAATCACTATACCAATGCTCTGGCCATGATTGATCCAAAAGATATAGAGAATGTAACCATCATCAAAGACGGTACTTCTACCTATGGAACCAAGGGCGCGAATGGTGTAATCAATATCACTACCATTCACGCAAAGGATCAGGCAACAAAAATTGACTTTGCTGTTTTTGGCGGGGTAAACCAAGCCCCCAAAAACCTACCGGTGATGCAGTCGGCTGACTATCGCGTTTACGTAAGTGATTTATTGCGTACAAGAGGTATGACAAATGCTCAAATTCAGGCCCAACCTTTTATGAATGATAATACCAGTAATCCTGATTATTATCGTTACCATAATGAAACCAATTGGCAGGACCAAGTATTGTCTAATAGCGCCTCTACCAATTATTATTTGAAAGTTACCGGTGGTGATAATATTGCCAAATACGCGCTTTCTCTAGGATATGGCAGTAATAATGGGATTACTGACAATACCAAAATGACCAAATACAATGTGCGTTTTAATGGTGATTTGAATATTAGTAGTCGCTTAACCGCCGCAACCAATTTCTCTTTTACCTATTATGACCACTTGATCAAAGACCAAGGCCTAGCTGCAAAAACAAATCCTTTGTATTTGGCTCAAACAAAAGCACCGTTTTTGAACACCAATGAAGTAGATAATGTTGGAAATGTTTCTCCCAATAGGGCAGACACGGATCTTTTTGGTATTAGTAACCCAGTTGCTGTGATAGAGAATATGTTTAACAGCAGTAAGACTTATCGGTTTTTTGGAACCATTGGTTTTAATTATAGGTTATCCAATACCCTTAAACTGGGAACCATTGTGGGTATCACATTTGACAAAGCGCGTGAACAACGTTTTGTACCAAGAAAAGGTGTAGCAAATGATACATTACCCAATGCCATTGCCGATAGCCGCTTGGCCGGTAATGTAAAACGTATCAGCAATTTATACAACGAAACTTTTATAGAATACAATAAAAAGTTTAATCCTTTACACCAGTTCCAAGTTAAAACCGGTCTTCGTTATATGAATGCTACCAATGAGCAGGATTTGCAAATTGGATATAACTCTGCTACAGATGATTTTATCAGTGTAGGTACCGGTGTAAATACCCTACGTAAAGTGGGCGGTGATATTGGTAAGTCAGCTTGGATAAACTATTTCTTGAGCGCCAACTATACCTATAACAACAAATGGTTCCTTTCTTATAATATGGCCGTTGACGGATCTTCTAGATTTGGTCAAGATGCACAAGAGGGAATTAAATTGGGTGGAAATAGTTTTGCCGTACTACCTTCTGTTTCTGCAGGATGGTTGGTTTCTTCTGAGAAATTCTTGGCGGGAGCTAAAAACCTAGACCTCTTGAAACTGCGTGCTAGCATTGGAAAAACGGGTAATGATGACCTTGGTAACTATACTGCCAAACAAGCTTATATTTCTCAAAACTTACTGGGAATACAGGGTTTGGTTAGGGGCAATGTTGCCAATCCACAATTACAATGGGAAACAGGTACGCGCTTTAATATTGGAGCAGATCTTTCTTTATTCAATGAGCGTTTGACCTTCTCCTTTGACTATTTCAGCAATAAGACCAACAAAATGTTGTCTTATGAAAACCTGCCATCTGCCTCTGGTTATCTCTATGCCATCTCCAATTCAGGTGCTATGAAGAATACCGGTTTTGATTTTAGTGTGAATGCCAGATTGGTTAATCAACGCCAGTTCAAATGGGATCTTGGTTTGATCTTGATGAAATACAAAGGCACCCTTACCCAGTTGCCCCAGGATATTATTACCAATTATGGTGGTGCTAGTTTCTTGTCAACCGCAGGTGGTGTTGGTCCAGCTGTATTTTATGGTCTTAAATCAAATGGTGTGTTTTCTACAGATGCGGAAGCAGCTTCAGCCAACTTATTCAAATTATTACCCAATGGTACTTATGCTCCTTACCAAGCAGGTGATGTGCGTTATATAGACACCAATGGAGATAAGATTATTGATGACCGCGACAGACAAAATATTGGTAACCCTAATCCAGATTATACTGGAGCGGTGACTTCTAAAATTAGCTGGAAGTCATTTACCCTTGACTTCTTATTTACTTTCAGTTCTGGTAACAAAGTATTCAATGGTGTTAGAGAAGCATTGGAGTCTCAGTCTGGAATGGAAAACCAATTGTTGAGCGTGAACAACCGTTGGAGGGCACAGGGTCAAATAACCAATATGCCCAAAGCAACTTGGGGAGATCCCATGGGTAATGCTGCTTTCTCTGACAGATGGATAGAAGACGGTTCTTTCTTCCGTATGAAAGCGGTTACTCTGAACTACCACTTGCCATTGAAACCAACCAATTTGATCAAATATATTAGCTTCTATGCAACAGGTAATAACCTGCTCACCTTCACCAAGTACCTAGGATATGATCCTGAGTTTTATAGTGCAGAGTCAGTATTTGCTAGAGGCGTTGACATGGGCTTAGAACCCATTTCTAAATCAATTGTTGGCGGAATCAGGATTGGACTTTAATCAAGTATTTAAAAGGGATTTTCTCTTATGAAATCAATTAGTATAAAAAAGAAATTCTTTGTAGGGGCAATGGTTCTGGTAGGCCTTGGTCTGAGTATCAGCTCTTGCAAAAAAGTTTTGGACAAACAACCAGAAACTTTTTTGACTCCCGGTCAAGTGTATCGTGACATTTATGACGCAGATGCTGCCATTATTGGGGTTTATGGAAAGTTCATGGGACTTGCCAAACAATATATTGTACTTAATGAATTGCGCGCAGACCTAATGCCTGTCTCTTATACACATCTGACGCTGCCGACGACTAGTCGAGGGGGGG
>CAMFKK010000047.1 GCA_945957225.1 uncultured Sphingobacteriia bacterium
GAGATATACCACAAATATGGTGGATGCCACATAGAGAAATATGCCATACAAAGTATACTGTTGGCGGGTTTCCAACAAAAGGTCTTTACGAATCAGTGCAATAATGGGGTGTTGCTTATTCATGTGCGCATTTACGGCATCGGGGTTCATAAACGTCTTTTTCTCCAAGAAGCACTTGCGGACCTTCTGCCTTAAGGCGATAAGAAATATTGGCAATATTCCCACACCTAACACAGATGGCGTGCAATTTGGTGATATAATCTGCTACGGCCAGCAAATTGGGCATTTGACCAAATGGATTTCCCTTATAGTCCATATCAAGACCAGCAACAATGACCCTTGTACCTTTTTGTGCAAGGGTTTCACATACATGCATGATCTGGTCGTCAAAAAATTGAGCCTCGTCAATGCCAATTACGTCAACACCCTCGGCCATTAGCAAAATGGTTTGGGAATTATCTATTGGAGTAGACTGAATGGCATTGCTATCGTGACTCACCACTTTGGTTTCGTCATAACGAATGTCTATGGCGGGTTTGAAGATCTCTACTTTTAAATTGGCAATCCTTGCTCTTTTCAATCTACGGATCAATTCCTCTGTTTTGCCACTAAACATGCTGCCACAAATCACTTCAATCCAGCCTCTCCGTTCACCGGATATATTCGGTTCTATGAACATTTGAATAATAAATTAGTTAAATACGCGTTTGAATATTAGCTCATCCCGGCTTTCAACACCTCAAATGTATTACATACAATGGAAAGAGTGGGTACACTAATAGATAAACTGAAAGAACAATTTGTTCAGGAAGCTGGAGCAGACAATATGCTGCTCACAGTACAGATGCTTTTTTCAGAATTACAAGAGAAAGCTACAGCAACACAGGGCAGGGGGGCTGTATCAGTAATGATGCCTGGCGGATCAACTAGAATTGCCGCAAAAGAGGGCCATCAAACAGCCAAACCCAAAAACAATCTAAAGAAAGCAGAATTGAGTGGTTGGCTATTTCAGATGGATTTAGAGATTCCAGATCCTTTAGAACAAACAGCCACCCAAATAGTATCAACAGTTTCAGAAGAGGAGCAGATGCAACCAGAAAGCATTGATCAAACCCAGGAACTACTGGAACTTAGCATTGCTCAAGAACCTGAAATTGAATTACCAACCATGGAACAGGCGCCCGTGAAAGAGATGTATGAGCTCAACGATATACATGGAGAACAAGGGCCAGCTTTAAATGAGCATCTTAAAGCCGAGAAACAAGAACTGGCCAATCATTTTCAAGACACACCCATTGTTGACTTGAAAAAAGCTATTGGAATCAATGACCGCTATTTGTTTATCAATGAACTATTCCGTGGCGATGAAACCATGTATGAACGCAGTTTGAAAACCATCAATAGTTTTGCCATTTTCCCAGAAGCCCATTATTGGATTCAAAGAGAGTTAAAAGTAAAACTGGGATGGAACGAACGTTCTGAAATTGTGGGTCATTTTGATCAGTTGGTCAAAAGACGATTTGCCTGAATATAGTCTAGGATTGTCTTTGTAGCTCCTGCTTTTGAATACACATATTCCTTGGCTGCCTTGCTAGATTCCTGATATACAGTCTGGTCTTCAGAAAGCAAATGAGATAGTTCTTCTTCCAATTCTAAAGCATTTTCAACACTAATGCATCCCCCATTGTCCACTAATTCCACAGCTTCTAAATATTTGTCATAGATAGGTCCTATTAAAACAGGCTTGCCATATACTGCGGCTTCCAATACATTGTGTACGCCATCGCCGCCAAAGCCACCACCTACTAAGCAAATTTTTCCATAGTGATACAATCGCGTTAGCATCCCATAATTATTAATTATCAGAACCTGAATATGATTGGGTGCTTTGCCATCAAGAAATAAGGATAAATAGTTTGAATATAACATGGCATTGGGATACCATTTTAAGCATTCGTTTAAGCGGTCTTCTATAATTTCATGAGGGGCAATAATGGCAGAAATGGATGGATTGGCGCGTAAAAAATGGTTAAGCTCCTCATCGTCTTCAGCCCAAGTGCTTCCTGCTACCAATACAGTTCTGTTCTTGCTAAAATGTTCCACCGCTTCAATGGGAATAAAATCTTGAACTATGCTGATGACCCTGTCAAAACGCGTGTCTCCACTGATACTAGTTTTTTGTGCAAGTCCAATTCCTTTGATTAGGTCATAAGAGCTTTGTTCTTGTACAAAAAGATGGCTAAAATGGGAAAGGAGTTTTCTATAAAATCCGCCATAGAATTGAAAAAATGGTTGAGACGCTCTAAAAATGCCAGAAACCAGTAAAAGGGGAATTTGTCTTTTTGAAGCTTCTAAACTATAATAATACCAAAACTCATATTTCACAAATAATACCAAGCTTGGATGCGCCAAATCATAAAATCGTTTGGCATTTTTTGGTCCATCCATGGGTAAATAACAAACATGGTTAGCGCCCTCATAATTTTTTCTTACTTCATATCCAGAAGGAGAAAAAAAACTTAACAAAATATAATGGTTGGGGTACTTGAGTTTTAAAGATTCAAGCAAGGGGCGGCCCTGTTCAAATTCCCCCAAAGAAGCACAGTGCATCCAAATAATGGGTCTGCTATTGTTCTTGAGTACATGTTCCAGAGAACTGAAAATTCCCTTTCTTCCCTTAACCCATTTTTTTGCTTTTTCGTTAAAAAAAGCAAGAATTCTAGCAGCTAAAGGATAGCCCCAAAGGAATATTTGATAAAATAGCTTCATTAATTGTACAGGATTGTAAAATAACACAATAATTACCAGCTTTTCATGTATATTCCCATGGTAGCAAATTCTAATTTGATTTTTTTTTGACGTAGATTTGTAGCATAATTAACTTGATAGACTATGCGGCCAATTCAAATGGTGGACACCAAGAATCAGTATTTGAAAATCAAATCAGAAGTTGACGCCGCCATACACGAGGTATTGGATTCCGCCGCCTATATTAATGGGAAAGCAGTACAGGATTTTACAACTGCATTAAACCAATACCAAGGAGCAGGTTTTACCATTCCATGTGCCAATGGAACCGATGCATTACAGATTGCGATGATGGCTTTGGATTTGCAGCCAGGTGACGAGGTTATTACGCCCTCCTTTACCTATATTGCTACAACAGAGGTAGTGGCTTTATTGAAATTAAAACCTGTTTTTGTAGAAGTGGATCCTCAAACTTTTTGTATGGATCCAGAAGCTTTGAGAAAAGCCATCACACCCAAAACCAAGGCCATTGTACCTGTGCATTTATACGGTCACGCAGCACCTATGGAAGCCATCATGGCCATTGCAAAAGAATTTGGTCTTGCCGTAATTGAAGACAATGCACAAGCCATAGGAGCGGACTACCAATTTTCAGATGGTACTGTCAAAAAAACTGGCACCATTGGCACCATTGGAACCACTTCATTTTATCCAAGTAAAAATCTGGGGGCCTACGGCGATGGGGGAGCCATTTTTACCAATGACGCAGATTTGGCTCATAAGATGAAAATGATTGCCAATCATGGACAGCAAACCCGTTATTATCATGAAATGGTGGGCTGTAATTCCCGTTTAGATAGTATTCAAGCAGCTATTCTGAATGTGAAACTGCGCGAATTGGATAAATATATTGTGGCAAGACAAACTGCAGCCAGTTTCTATAATGCAGCATTTGCAGGTCATCAGCAAATTACCAGCCCTTTTGTAGCATCCTATAGCAATCACGTTTACCATCAATATACCCTGTTGTTAGAAGGAGTAGATTGGGTTGGGTTAGTAGCTTATTTGTCAGAGATGAAAATCCCTTCCATGATCTATTATCCAGTACCTGGACACCGTCAAAAAATGTTTGCAGCTTTTGACCTTCCCAAGCTGAATTTGACAACCACGGACTGGCTCACAGAAAGGGTGATATCTTTGCCCATACATACTGAGTTAGATATGGAACAATTGTCTTATATTACAGAGAATTTATTAGCTTATATAAACCGTTAATTATGCGTATAGCTGTTGTAGGTACCGGATATGTTGGATTAGTATCAGGAACCTGTTTTGCCGAAACCGGAATCAAGGTCACTTGCGTTGACATTGATCCTAAGAAAGTTGCCAAATTGTCCAATGGCGAGATTACCATCTATGAGCCAGGTTTAGAGAAGATCTTCCTGCGTAATACACGAGAGGGAAGGTTAAAATTCACCACAAATTTGGAAGAGGGTATCAAGGATGCGGAAATCATTTTTCTGGCGCTACCAACCCCTCCCGGAGCCGATGGTTCTGCTGATTTAAAGTACATTTTAGGGGTAGCCAATGACCTTGGTAAAATCCTAACTGATTATAAAGTTATTGTTGACAAGAGTACCGTACCCGTTGGTACAGCAGCCAAAGTAAAGGCTGCAATTGCTGCCAACTTTAAAGGTGATTTTGACGTAGTGTCTAACCCTGAGTTCTTGCGTGAAGGGGTAGCCGTTGATGACTTTATGAAACCTGACCGTGTAGTCATTGGAGCAAGCTCTGATAGGGCACGTAAGGTAATGGGCGATTTATATGCACCATTTGTTCGTCAGGGTAATCCCATTATCTATATGGATGAGAAATCTGCAGAGTTAACCAAATATGCTGCCAATAGTTTCTTGGCAACCAAGATTTCCTTTATGAATGAAGTAGCGGTGCTTTGTGAAAAAGTTGGTGCCGATGTAGACATGGTGCGTAAGGGTATTGGTAGTGATGATCGTATTGGTAAGCGCTTCTTATTCCCTGGTATTGGATATGGTGGTAGCTGTTTCCCTAAAGACGTTCAAGCATTGATCATGTCTTCTGAAGAAGTAGGTTATAATTTCCAAATTCTAAAAGCAGTAGAAGACGTAAATGAAAAACAAAAGCTGCATTTGATGCCAAAAATCAATGCCTATTTCAACAATGATTTAAAAGGCAAACATTTTGCTTTATGGGGATTGGCTTTCAAACCCAATACCGATGATATTCGCGAAGCTCCGGCTTTATACATCATCAAAGCATTAACTGCAGCGGGTGCAACCGTTACGGCTTATGATCCAGAAGCTATGCCAAATGTGCAAGCGCAAATTGGTCACGTAGCCAACTATGCCAATGACCAGTATAGCTCTTTGGCTGGCGCCGATGCATTGATTATTGCCACAGAATGGAGTGAGTTCAGAACACCTGATTTTGAAATCATTGATAGCAAATTGAAAAACAAAGTAATATTTGACGGTCGTAACCTGTTTGAAAACAAACAGATGAAAGAGTTAGGATATTATTATGAAAGCATTGGTAGACCTTAAAAACTTCAACTATGTCACAGAAAAGAATTTTAATCACTGGTGCAGCGGGTTTCTTGGGTTCACACCTTTGTGACCGTTTTATCAAGGAAGGCTACCATGTGATTGGGATGGACAACCTGATTACAGGAGATATCCGAAATATTGAACACCTGTTCAAATTGGAACATTTTGAATTCTATCACCACGATGTTTCAAAATATATTCATGTACCAGGGCATTTGGATTATATCCTGCATTTTGCATCACCAGCTAGCCCAATTGATTATTTAAAAATTCCTATTCAAACCCTGAAAGTGGGTGCATTAGGAACCCATAATTGTCTGGGTTTGGCAAAAGCCAAAGGTGCTAGAATGTTGGTAGCTTCTACCAGTGAGGTTTACGGAGATCCAGCCGTGCATCCTCAAACGGAAGAGTATTGGGGTAATGTTAACCCGGTAGGTCCTCGTGGTGTTTATGACGAAGCCAAACGCTTTATGGAATCCATTACCAGGGCTTATTATACTTTCCATGGTGTTGAAACCAGGATTATCCGCATCTTTAATACCTATGGTCCTCGTATGCGACTCAATGATGGTAGAGCTTTACCAGCTTTTATTGGCCAGGCATTGCGTGGAGAAGACCTAACTGTTTTTGGTGATGGTAGTCAAACCCGTTCTTTCTGCTATGTAGATGATTTGGTAGAGGGTATCTATCGCCTGTTGATGAGTGATTATACCATGCCGGTAAATATTGGTAACCCCAATGAAATTACTTTGAAGGATTTTGCGGAAGAAGTGTTGAAACTGACTGGTTCTTCTGTAAAAATCATTTACAAAGATTTGCCCGTGGATGATCCCAAGCAACGCAAACCAGATATTACCAAGGCCAAACAATTATTGGGTTGGGAACCAAAAGTAGACAGAGCAGAAGGTTTAAAAAAAACCTATGACTACTTTAAATCACTTCCTAAAGAAGAGTGGTCCAAGCAACCCAAAGAATTTGTAAGTGCTAAATAAGATTCTTTAAAACTTTAAAAGGGCCAATCCGGAATTCCGTTTGGCCCTTTTTTGTACCATAAATTGATACCATGTCTAAGCCATTGATTGTTGTTACCGGAAAAAATGGACAGCTAGGTTGGGAAATCCAACAATTAGCTGAAGCATATAGTGAGGCATTTGAATTTTTATTTACGGGTAGGGATGATTTGGATTTGTCAAAGCCCGAGACCATTGCGCCATTTTTCAAAAACCATCAACCTGATTATTTTATCAATTGCGCAGCTTATACAGCCGTTGATAAGGCAGAGACAGAGCAGGAATTGGCCTTTACTACCAATGCGGAATCGGTTGGATTGATTGCGCAGCAGTGTGCATTGGTGAATGCTAAGTTGATTACCATTTCTACAGACTATGTGTTTGATGGTAATGGTACTAGCCCTTATACCATTCATACGGCTACCAATCCTGTGAATTATTATGGTCATTCCAAATGGATGGGTGAGCAATTGGCTTTGAATAATTGTTCGCAGAGTATTGTGATTAGGACTTCCTGGGTGTATAGCGTACATGGGAATAATTTTGTGAAGACTATGTTGCGATTAATGAATGATCGGCCGGAGTTGAAAGTGGTGGCGGATCAGGTTGGTTCTCCTACTTATGCGGCGGATTTGGCGGAGGCGATACTTAAAATTATTGTGAGTATTGAAAGAGGGAATGCGCATTATGGGGTGTATCAGTATAGCAATACGGGGGTGATTTCTTGGTGTGATTTTGCGGGGGCGATTGGGAGGATTGCAGGGAGGGAGACAAAAGTGTTGCCTATTGCGTCAGTTGATTATCCTACACCGGCTAAGAGGCCAAGTTATTCTGTGATGGATACCAGTGATTTGGTGAGGGATTATGGGATTGAGTTGAAGGGCTGGGAGGAGAGTTTGGGGAAGTGTATCAAGCTGTTGGGTTAGAAGATATATTGTGAGATTTTTGAAGGGACCGGTGGTCCCTTTTTTTGTTGGGAGATTGGCGTCCAGCATTGCTGCGCTTGCTGTGAGGCTCCCTTCGGTCGCAATTTTGAAGATTGGCAGATTTCTGTCCAGCATTGCTGCGCTCGCTGGGTGTGGGGCTCCCTTTGGTCGCATGTTTAATGAGAGGGGAATATTTGTCCAGCATTGCTGCGCTCGCTGGGGCGTTCTTGACTGGATTGCCTGCCGCTCCGCTTTGCGGAGCGAGCAGGCATCCTTTCTGAGGGGCATTACCCAAGTGACTACGCCCCGCTATCGCGGGGCTAGTTTTTCTTTTCTGTTCGCTCAGTTGAGCAAGCTCACTTCGCTCCCAAAAAAGAAAAACCCGCAGCTACTGCTGCGGGTCACTTGTTGCCCGACCTGGATTCGAACCAAGACATACTGAACCAAAATCAGTTGTACTACCCTTATACTATCAGGCAATTCCCCCATCCGTTTGATTGAATGGGCTGCAAAAATAGGGTTGCGCGCAAAATGTTCCAAATTTTTTAAAGCTATTCTGCTCAAATACCTACTGTTACTGCAAAAATAATTCTTTGAGGAACTTAAATCAAGACATGTGACGCAGAAAATTGGGGTAATTGAGTGGGGGAGAGGATTTTAACATTTATATTTATTGCCAATTCATACCATTAAATTGATTCAATCAAAGCCATGACCAACAAACTCATTTTATTAGGCGTATTTGTAGCCTGTATGATCCTGATGTCTTTTAGATATGACAAGAAAAAGAAAGTACTGTTCTTTGGAGATAGTATTACCCAAGCTGGGGTAAACCCTGGAGGGTATATCCGTTTAATAGACACCCTGATCCAAAAAGAGGGGTTGACTGACAAGTATGAGACCATTGGGGCTGGGGTGAGTGGCAATAAAGTATATGACCTTTACCTGCGTTTGGAGCAGGATGTTTTGCAAAAAAGTCCAGACATTGTACTAATCTATATTGGGGTGAACGATGTATGGCATAAAGCCAGTTCTGGAACCGGAACAGACTATGATAAGTTTGGGAAGTTCTATGAGGCATTGGTCAACAAGATCCAGGCGGGTGGAGCCAAAGTGATTTTATGTACGCCTGCGGCTATTGGAGAGCGTCATGACAATAGTAATCAGCAAGACGGTGACTTGAACCAATACAGCAATTGGATTAGAAGTTTTGCGGCTAAAAAGCAATTGCCATTAGTTGATTTAAGAAGCTTGTTCCACGAGTATTCTTTGAAGAACAATCCTGAGAACAAAGAGAAGGGCATTTTGACTTCTGACAGGGTGCACTTAAACCCCGCCGGTCAGCAATTTGTGGCTGATGCCATGTGGAAAGAAATTAAGGCCGTTAAATAGCCAATCACCATCAAAGAAAAAGGGTTGTGCCATCCGGTTCAACCCTTTTTTATTTGCTAAATCAAAGCTTATACGGCCTTAACTAAGTAATAGTTTTTCTTGCCCTTTTGAACCAGTAGGTATTTGTCTTGTAATAAATCGCCCAAGCCAATACTTGTTTTATCCGTTGAAATCTTGGTTTTATTCAAACTCAAGCCACCAGCCTGCCACATTTTGCGGGCTTCGCCCTTGCTGGGGAAAATCTGGGTATCGGCCAAAAAGCTCACAATTTCAAATCCGTCGCTAAGTGTTCCACGGGCAATCTCAATACTTGGTACCCCTTCCATCACTTGTAAGAGTTGTTCCTCATTCAGGCTTTGGAGAATCTCGGTTGTGGCATTACCAAATAGGATCTCAGAAGCTTTAACGGCAAATTCATAATCGGCCCTGCTATGTACAAAACAGGTTAGTTCCTCGGCCAATTTCTTTTGCAAAGCGCGCTCGTGAGGGGCAGCTTCCTGTTGCAATAAAAGCGCTTCAATTGCTTCTTTTGACAGTAGGGTAAAGATCTTGATCCATTTTTTTGCGTCCTCGTCACTGGCGTTTAACCAGAACTGATAGAATTGGTAAGGGCTGGTCTTTTTGGGGTCCAACCATACATTGCCCTTCTCGGTCTTGCCAAATTTGCCGCCATCGGCCTTGGTAATCAGTGGGCAGGTAAAGGCAAAAGCCTCGCCACCGGCCTTTCTTCTAACCAGCTCGGTTCCTGTTACTATATTGCCCCATTGGTCAGACCCACCCATTTGCAATTTGCAATTGCGGTTCTGATAAAGCCAGTAAAAATCATAACCCTGCACCAGTTGGTAGGTAAATTCTGTAAAACTCATCCCGGTTTCGCCTTCCAAGCGCTTTTTCACGCTATCCTTGGCCATCATATAATTCACGGTTATATGCTTACCTACGTCTCTAATAAAGTGCAAAAAGCTAAAGTCTTTGAACCAGTCATAGTTGTTCACCAGTTCTGCTGCATTGGGTTTATCAGAGTTAAAGTCTAAGAATTTGCTCAATTGCTTGCGCACACCTTCTTGGTTAAACTGCAAAATTTCTTCGCTCAAGAGGTTTCTTTCCTCGCTCTTGCCACTAGGATCACCCACCATACCGGTGGCACCACCCACCAATGCAAAGGGTTTATGACCAGCTTTCTGAAGATGCACCAAGAGTAAAATAGGAACCAGGCTTCCAATATGTAGACTGTCTGAAGTGGGGTCAAAGCCAATATAGCCAGACACCATTTCTTTTTCCAATAATTCCTTTGTTCCGGGCATGATATCCTGGATCATTCCCCTCCATTGTAAATCTTCTATCAAATGCATCTCTTAGTCAATTTGCGCAAAAGTAATTAGTTCTCTTGGTTGGCTATTGAAATTTAATGGGCTAAAGCCGATATTTTTGCAGCATGAATGAAAACTTGCAAAAAGTGGGGGATGGTACCAGGGTCCTAAATTTTCTAGTAGATGGACTTTTGGTCTTTTTGTTGGCCATGGGCGGCTTCCAGTTTTGGAAATTTTATGTAGTTTATTGGCATTATAAACCCATAAATTTTTGGTGGTTTTTTGCTGGCGCGATGTTTGTTTTTTATTTTCTATTTGAATTATTATTTCAAAAAACACCAGGTAAGTGGTTAACAGTCACTAAAGTAGTTGGTTTAAAGCTGTCTCTTATACACATCTCCGAG
>CAMFKK010000048.1 GCA_945957225.1 uncultured Sphingobacteriia bacterium
GATCTGCAGAATACAAAACCACTGTAGGTGGTTCTGGATCTAATACCAAAAAAGTAAGAATCTCTTATACCAAACCCGATGGTACTATTGCTACGGTTGAAAAAGACGTGAAATATACTGTTGGTGTTCCAAGTGGTCTTGTTGTATCAACCGATAAAACCCGTGTATTCTATCAGGGCTTAGAAAATCCATTGAGTGTTACTGGCGGCGGTGGGGATGAGAAAGTGAATGTTTCTGTGGAAGGCCCAGGTGTAAGTACTAGAAAAGATGGTGCAGGTTTGTATATTGTTTCTTGTCAGAATTTGGGTTCTGCTGTGGTAACAGCTTCTGATGGAAAAAACAACCAAAAAATTACCATTCCCATTAAACGTGTTCCGGATCCATTAGCCACTGTTGGTGGAAAAGCTGGTGGACCTATTGGAGCCAATGTGTTCCGTGTTCAAAAAGGAGTTGCAGCTGAATTGCGTGACTTTGTATTTGAAGGCGTAAAATACAATGTCACTTCTTTTACCATTATCTGTACTGGTAAAGGTTTTGAAGAAGGTCTTGGTGTGGCAGAAGTTACCGGCGCTTATTTTAGCGCAGAAGCACAGGCTTTGCTAAAAAGATGCCAACCCGGTTCTACCGTGGTAATAGACGAAATTAAAGTGGTTGGTCCAGGTGGATCAAGACAATTGGATCAGAATATTTCATTTACACTTCAATAATAGGAGTATGAGACAAATTATTTTTAAAAGCTTGGTCATCTGCATGGGATGCTTTGGTTTGGCAAATGCCCAATCTAAGTATAAGACGGGTAATGCAACCAAGCAGCCTGCAACAAAGCCTGCAACAACACCTGCAGCTCCTGCAACAACTCAGCAAAAACCTGCTACGCAACAGAAAACGGGAACCTCTCGTTATCTGAATAATAATGCGGCAACTAATAATGCAAATACTACACAGGCTGCAACTACTACCAATGATCCGGCTACCACTACCCCTGCTTCTACTGCTAATGTAACAGTAAGGTATGACACCACTATCGCTGGTGCATTTGATGGTAAGGTAGAGCAGTCATTGCGTAACAATTATGCAGTGGAAAGAAACCTAATCAAGGATCGCAAGCCTTTGGAATATGACTATATCCGTGAAGATGACCAATTCTGGAGCCATTTTGTTTGGGAGGAAATTGACGCCCGTGAAAAAATCAACCAGGCATTTATCTATCCTGGCAAGGATGATAATGGTGACCAACGTTTCTTTTCCATTTTGTTGAGTGCCATTAAAAATGATAGCGTTGTTGCCTTCTCTCCGGACAATGATATGTTCCGCACACCTTTAACTGCAGACCAAGTAAATAACCTCACTGCAGGTGCTTTAGACACCGTTGAAGTGGCTGATCCAGTTTCTGGAACAGTAGAAAAAGTAATCACTAGAAGACCCAAGTTTAGTCCTGATTCTGTATATACTTTCCGTTTAAAAGAGCAATGGATTTTTGACAAAGAATCTAGCCGCATGTATTGCAGAATTATTGGTATTGCGCCAATTGCCAAACAAGTGGTTGCTGGTAAATCTCAGCCTCGTACATTGTTCTGGGTGCATTATCCAGACCTGCGCAGAACTTTGGTAAAATTTGACGTGTACAATCCAAAGAACTTTGCCGGTAGAATGTCTTGGGAAGAGTTATTTGAAAGCCGTTTCTTCTCTTCTTATATCATTAAATCTACCATCAATAATCCTGGTGATAAATACCTAAATGCTTTGATCAAAGATCCTTTATTCCGTTTGTTAGAAGGACAGAATATCAAGGACAAAATTTTCAACTACGAGCAAGATCTCTGGAGTTATTAATAGAAAGTTTCGAAAAAATTCAAAAAAGGGGCCATTTGGCCCCTTTTTTTGGGAAAATCATCAAGAATTGACGGAAAATAGATAGTTTCTCTTTGTAGATATTATAACAAATGCTTAACTTAGACATGGTTTTTCATAGGATATTGGATTTTAAAAACGGGGCTGGATATTCATCCTGGCCCCTTTTTTATGCTTGATTCTCAATGGAATGAAAATAGTCATGCACCAATTTTGCTTTTTGAAGACCAATGGCTTTTGCCAAAACATCCATTTCCTGCTCCTTAATATTTTTGATAGACTTAAAGCTTTTTAACAACTGATCTGCGGTTTGCTTGCCAATGCCTTTAATGGCTTCCAATTCATTGCTAAAAGTTCCCTTTGATCTTTTGTTTCTGTGAAACGTAATACCAAAATGGTGCACTTCATCTCTGATCCTTCTGACCAGTTTTAAACTATCAGAATCCCAAGGCAGTTTGATTGATTCGCTATCGCCAGGAAAAAATAATTCTTCAATATTTTTTGCCAAACCTACTACCGTAGTTTTTCCATGCAAACCTAGTTGCTGAATACTTTGCATTGCAGCACCTAATTGCCCTTTTCCGCCATCAATGATAATGAGTTGAGGACTGGGAAGGGATTCATCCAAGACGCGCTTATATCGCCTATAAACCACTTCTGTCATGGTGGCAAAATCATTGATGCCTTGTACAGTCTTTACATTGTAATGTCTATAATCCGCTTTACTAGGCATACCATTTTTAAAACAGACCATGGCGGATACAGGATAGGAACCTTGAAAATTACTATTATCAAAACATTCAATATGGATTGGCAGCTCAGGTAATTGCAACATTTCTTGCAATTGATACAGCACTTGTTTCTGTTCTATATCAGTTTTTCCTTCTAAATGGAGCAATTGTTTTCTTTGTAAAGATGCTTTAAAGTATTGTACATTCTTTTCTGATAATTCAAGTAGTTTCTTTTTGTCTCCCAGTTTTGGAACAGTGATTTGAATTTCAGGTTCAGGATAGTTAAGTTCAAAAGGCAAGATCAATTCTTTGGAAAGACTATTAAAACTGGTTCTAAGATTGGCAATGGCAAAGCTTAAAACCTCTTCATCAGTCTCTTCTAATTTGGTTTCTAGCGGAACCGTATGTGTTTGAACAATAGTACCATTCTGAACCATTAGATAGTTTACATAAGCCCATTGAGCTTCTCTAACCATAGAAAATACATCCAGATTTTGTAAGTGCTTACTTACAATTACGGATTTGGCACTATACGTTTCTAAATGCTCAATTTTCTTTTTAATCAATGCTGCTTTTTCAAATTGCATGGCTGCTGCAGCAGCTTGCATCTCTTTTGTAAAATGTGTTGTTACTGCACCTAAATTTCCTTTGAGCATATTGCGCACTTGCTGCAAACCTTCATTGTAATCAGCACTGTCTTGCAATCCTTCACAAGGTCCCTTGCAATTACCCAAATGGTATTCTAGACAAACTTTAAATTTTCCTTTTTGAATATTGGCATCAGTCAATGGGAGCTTACAGGTTCTTAAAGGAATATATTGTTTGATAAAATCAATCAGCTCTCGCACTTTGCCGGCAGAAGTAAAAGGTCCTAAATATTCAGACCCATCATTGTATTTATTGCGTGTTAAAAATATTCTTGGAAAGGGTTCTTTTTTGACAACTATATAAGGATAAGTTTTGTCGTCTTTAAGATTGATATTGTATTTGGGTTGGTATTCCTTGATCAAAGAATTTTCCAATAAAAAAGCATCCTGCTCTGAATCAACAATGGTGAATTGAATGGTTACAATTCTTTGCACCAATTCATGGGTCTTATAGGTAGTAAAGGTTTTGGAAAAATATGACCCAACCCTTTTTCTCAGATCCTTTGCCTTTCCAACATAGAGCAACACACCCTCTTGGTCATAGTATTTATAAATACCAGGTTGGTGAGGAATGGTATGCGCTATCTGTTGAAATTCAGAGGAATTCATCTGGGTCCAAAATTATTTTCTAATCCAATAAACGGTTGTGGTTTCATTGGCACTGCCACTATCTGATACTATGGTTCTGGTAATTTGAAATTGTTTGTTTGCAGTCCAACTAAGTTTTTTCATAATACTGCTATCTGCGCTTTGTCTTTCTGAAACTATGAACACCCTTTTGGCCAGTTTTGTTTGTTCGTCTAACAAAACGTCCATGCTTTTTACCAATAAAGACGCTTGATTGGATTTATAATTAATGGTATAACTGGCCGTGCTTAAATCATGAAATATGGTTTCTGTATAGAATTGCTTTTTATCAGGGTTACTAATATCAAATGCCAGAAAATTGGCAGCTATTGCTTTGAATTGTTCCTTACTTATAATGTTTGAATCTGATTTTGAAGCATTGCGTAGCTTTTGATAAATGATAAAATTTCTGAGATCAACAAATGCTATTTGTTCATTGACAAAATCTGTTAGGGGATAAAACTTAGTACTATCTATAGAAGCGCTAGCTTGATTAGACGGATGACTGTTTGGCTTGTTTTTGCAGGCGAAAAAACTTACTGATAGAAAAAGAATAACCCATAAATATTTCATAAGCAAATGTATTCATTCAGCACAAAACTTGGACTGTAGAATCTTGTTTGAAACTGTTAAGGATTGTCTATTTCAATTGCTTGATAAAACCAAGGCGAATACCATAGTCCATTAAATACTCTGTAATGGGGTATTTATTAGAATAGGTGGGTAAGTGTTGGAATCTAGCTTGTGGACCCAAATACCATTGATAAACACCAGTTTTATAAGTAAGATTAATACCAACTGCGCTATTGATATTCCACTTACGCATCAGGTTATTACCATCGGCATAGTGTTTATAATCCGTAGATAGTAGGTATAGACTTTTGTTTAATGTGAAAGTGGGTTGAATAGACGCTTCTGCAGTGATACCCAATTTCCTGCCTTGAATCAGGTCATATTGAAAACCAATTGGAATGGAAACTTGGTACATTTTATTGTCTAACTGGGTGCTCTTATAACCATTATTATTGTTATAAGGAGAGAACACAGAAATATTTTCAACACCTCGGTTATTTACCAAAGAAATGGTAGTGATATCTGTACTAGCTTGGAAGGTTTCAATATAGTATTGGCGAGTATTGAATTGAATGCCAGTTTTGAATTTTAAGCGATTGCTCATATTGTACAATACTGCAAATCCCAATTCCAAACCTATGGCTGGTTTATGTCTTACAATGCTATTAACGTCTGTAGTATAATTAATAGCAACAGGAGCGGAAGTTGGTGCAGCTCCTAATAAATCTTTTGCTTTATCGTCTTCTAGCCTTCTAAAACTGGTAGAGGGGGTAATAAAAAAGCCAAACCCAAATTTAGAATTCTTGGTTTGCTCAATCCTAGTGGGTGGAACATAGGCAAACTCATGTAAGAATTTATCTGTTGCATGCTGCTCTTTGAGTTCAGTTGCAGCAGTTTCTGTAGCTGTTGGGGTTTCAACAATCACTTGATTTTCCTGATCTATTGCTTTAGTATTTCCTACAGACATGGTAGTCTGCTCATTCATTTCTGTAATAAAGTTCAATTTTTCGGGACTCAATTCTTTTGAAGCCCACTGATTCATTGGCACAACAATAGCCATCTCATCCAAGAAAGCTGGTTTGCTTGGAGGTATTTCCAGTTTATTTTTCAAAACAGAAATGGGTTCTGCTCTGTTAGAAAAATTCATGGATATTACCGGAGTCTCATCTTGAACATTCAACTCAGGCTCCAATGGATAGCTCTTTCTTTTTAGATTGGCAATGGTAATGGCAGTTAGGTCTGAAGGTGCAGTTGAATTAAAATCGTTCAACGTATGTTTTAAATCTTGTAAGGGTTGTTTTTGGGGATCCGATTGTCTAAGACTATTTGCTTTCAATAATTTTTGAGAAGGGTTGATATTAAGTAGGGTAGATACGGTTAGTGAAGCAATAATGAACAAAGAAATAAAACCCAAAGCAGGCCAGCGCTGATGGCCATTGACCTCCGCATTGATATTCCTCCAGATCTTGTCTGAGGGGTACATGCGATGGTCTTTTACCTCATCCTGTAAAAACTGTTCAAGTTCGTCTTGGTACATATCGTTTCCCATATACAGCAGTAGCAGCAGCCATCAATTATTTCTTCAAACTAGCCAACCAATTGAATTCTGTTTTTGGTTGTTCTATGATCTGTTTCCTGATCAGTATGTTTTCTAACATAGATTTAGCCCTTGTATATTGGCTTCTGCTGGTGCTTTCTTCAATATCCAACATCTGCCCAATCTCTTTGTGACTATATCCTTCCAAAGCATATAAGTTCAATACCGTTCTATAACCCAGTGGCAATAAACGAATACATTCAATGATTTGCCTGGCTTGCATGATGGATGGAACAGTTTCCTCCTTCACTTGAATATAATCGGCATAAGCCAAGTCAACACTTTCGTTGAACTTCTTGTGTTTTTTCAGAAAGTTGATACAGGTATGAACAATGATTCTCCTGATCCAACCTTCAAAAGCACCTTTGTTCTGGAATGTATGCATCTGTGTAAACACTTTTATAAATCCTTCTTGCAACATGTCTTCACCGTCTTCTCTGCTTTGAGCAAATCGGTAACATACACTAAGCATTTTTGGACTATAACGGTTATACAACTCCCGTTGCGCTGCAACGTCGTTCTGTAAACATCCCGCGATAATTGCCTGTTCGGTCATGAGGGGGTATTATGATACACCCTAAATATATGACATAAAAGCTGTTCAAAAGCTGCATCCTAGCTGTTTTTTATGGCAATTTCATGACCAAAAAAGCGTTAAATGTCGTTTTTAGAATTTAAAAAATGGATTTTCTCCACTATTTGCAAAAGGGTACCAATTTTTATTAGACCTAGAATTCAATTTTATTAGACCTGAAATTCAACATAAAGACCCTCTCAGCAATACGCATTCTTTTAACTTTAAAAAATTTAATCATGGGTTTAGCTATGGCTTTAAGCGCATTGGCAATGATAGTTTTCTATAGTCCAGAGAATGACAAATTACAATCTTTGCCCATATCTAACCCAACAGAACAGGCAAAACATATTTTTCTGGACTTTGACTAGATAAACAATCCAAAAAACGATTAAAAAGTGCCGGTTTTTATTTACTAAACTTAAAATGGGTATCGTACTGATGCAAGGGGTGATTTGCTGTTTGGGATATACCGTCAGGTAAATTTTTATTAGAAATTAGTGTTCAAGGATTTTCTATGCATGTAGAAACCATTGAGATCTGTAGAAATTTATCCAAAAATTTTTCCTTAACAAAAACCTTTGCACCTCATGAGGATGTGGTTATAACAGCTGTTGAGTCAGCTACAAGAACAAAGCTTTAGCTCAATCAATTTCATAACCCATCATCCTAGCTAATGTTTATAATAGGTAGGTAACCGTTCATGATGGTCTGCTAGAAAAGGAACAATAAAGGGGAATATTCCATTGAATTTCAAAGTAACATCCTAAACTAGTTGGATTATATTGCAGTATGGACATTTCTATAAATACACCCGCACTGCTTTTTCCTGCCATTAGTTTGGTGCTCTTGGCTTATACCAATAGATACCTTGCTTTGGCAAGTAGGATTAGAAGTTTGCACGATAAATACTTAGAAAAAGGAGTCAATGATCTTGTACTCCATGGTCAAATTAAAAGTATTCGGTATCGACTGAAATTAATCAAGAATATGCAGATGCTGGGAATGATGTCTATCATCACCAGCATTTGTAGTATTTTTCTAATTTATATTGATCAAACAGCTATTGCCCATGTACTCTTTGCATTTAGCTTGTTGGCATTTATGATTTCTTTGGGTATTTCCCTTTTAGAAATCAGTCTTAGTAACAAAGCCTTAGAACTTGAGCTAAGCGATATGGAAGGCCTAGAAGACCCTACCGTATTGGAATACATTAAAAAGAAGTTTGAATAATTCCGCTTATTATTATGCCGTTGCCAATAATTTACGTTCGCCAATTTGTTGACGCCACATAGCGTAATACAGCCCTTTTTCTTCTAATAATTGTTGGTGACTACCTGTTTCTACTACTTGCCCTTTTTCTAATACATAAATTCTATCTGCGTGCATAATGGTGCTCAATCGGTGGGCAATCATTACCGTAATTTGTTCTTTCTCGGAAGAAATGGTTCTAATGGTATTGGTAATTTCTTCTTCTGTAATACTATCCAAGGCAGAAGTAGCTTCATCAAAAATCAAGAGATGTGGACGACGCAAAAGTGCCCTGGCAATACTGAGTCTTTGTTTTTCACCACCACTCAATTTTAAACCACCTTCGCCAATCATGGTGTCTAAGCCATTTTCGGCCCTGGCCAATAAATTATCACAACTGGATTTGTGTAAAGCGTCTAACACGTCTGCGTCTGTAGCATCAGGGCAAACAAATGTGAGGTTCTCTCTAATAGTGCCTGCAAATAGCTGGGTGTCTTGAGTTACAAAACCAATTTGGTTGCGTAGTTCATCAAAATCCATGTCATTTCCATTAATGCCATTGTATTCAATGGTTCCTTGGTTGGTTCTATATAAACCTACCAACAGTTTTACCAAAGTGCTTTTGCCTGCGCCAGATGGTCCAACAAAAGCAATGGTTTCGCCCATTTTAACATCAAATGAAATGCCGTCTAATGCATTGTAAGTAGCAGTTTGGTGTTTAAAAGTTACATTTTTAAATTCTAGCTCTTCTACCAATCCAACCAATTTAGGTTCTGTTGGTTTGGGCTCTACTTTTTTGAGCATCAGATTATGAAAATTGGTTAAAGAAGCTTCAGCTTCGCGATAGCTCATGATGATACTTCCAATTTCCTGAAGTGGTCCAAAAATGAAGAAACTATAAAACTGTAATGAAATCAATTCACCAACTGTAAGTACATCTTTAAACATCAACCACATTAAAGTAAATGTGATTACTTGTCTTAAAAAGTTCACCATGGTGCCTTGAATAAAACTCAGGGAGCGAATATTTTTTACTTTTCTTAATTCTAGTCCAAGAATTTTATAGGTATTGTTGTTGAGTCTTTTTACTTCCTGTTCAGTAAGTCCCAAACTTTTTACCAATTCAATATTGCGCAAACTCTCTGTGGTAGAACCTGCTAAAGAAGTAGTTTCCTTGACAATGTTTTTTTGAATCAATTTGATCTTCTTGCTCAATAAATTGGTAACCATTGCAATTAGTCCAGCACCTCCCAAATATATGGGCATGATTGACCAATGTAGTCTTGTGGCATAGATAGATACAAAAACAACTGCTACTATAATCCCAAATAATACATTGATTACATAGCCTATGAATTTTTCTGTATCAGTTCTAACTTTTGATAAAATAGACAATGTTTCACCACTGCGTTGGTCTTCAAATTCCTGGTAAGGAAGACGCATGCTATGTTTGAGGCCATCTGTAAAAATCCTGGCGCCAAATTTTTGAATAATTACGTTCACCGTATAGTCCTGAAAAGCTTTGGCTATCCTACTCACCATGGCTGTTCCTACTAATAGTAACAACATACCTGAAATTCCCCTAATATAGGCTTCTTCATTCCTTGGCAAACCATCTGGGCCAATTTTTGGATGGCTGGCATATTGGTCCAATAGTTTTCCAAAAATCATGGGATCAAACATGGAAAAAGTTTGATTTATACCAGCTAAAAGTAAAGCCAGCGCCACATGCCATTTATAAGGCTTAAGATAGGTAAGTAATATTTTCATCAGATTATATTGAGTTGGTGGGTATACCAATTTTTGTACTAGATATTAAAATATGACAAAGTTTCCATTTGAAGGGACTGCCTGTCTGAAAATGTGACCAATGGGGGTTTTCCACCGCTGTTGACAATTAGATAACCTGAAAATGGCAGTCTGCCACGCTTTAATTGGTAAATTACAAAAACCACTTATCTATGTATTGGAGAAAATTCAACGGCGAATCGATTGATCTTCCCATTAAACAGGCCGTGGCAGATGCCATTGTGCTGGAAACAGAAAAGGGAACCAAACTCAAAGTCTGCATTGGTACAGACAGTCAAGTAAAAGGAGATGATACAGAATTTGCCACCGTGATTGTGTTTTTGCGTGAACATAACGGAGGCTTTATGTACATCCACAATGAAAAGACCAAGACCAAGTACCATATCAAAGAAAGGATGTTGGTAGAAGTTGCCAAAAGCATTGAGATTGCTTATGAACTCTGCGATTTGTTTATTGAACACCATGTAGAAATGGAAGTACATGCAGACATCAATACCAATCCTCAGTTCAAAAGCAATGACGCTTTGAAAGAAGCCATGGGTTATATTCTGGGTATGGGTTTTGCCTTTAAAGCCAAGCCAGAAGCATTTGCCAGCAGTTGCTGTGCAGATAAGATC
>CAMFKK010000049.1 GCA_945957225.1 uncultured Sphingobacteriia bacterium
GTCCTGGGGCCAGAATACATTGCCAAATAATAAAAACTTGGCATTGGGAATATTGAATAAAAACAAAGGTCTTCCATCTATTTGTATAAATGGAAGACCAAAGAATACCAGAAAATAAAACCAACTTAAGATTGATCGAATATTATAAAACCTGCCTTTGGGTTGATGTGCGAAAATCCATTTGCGTTTTCCGCTTTCATCTACCGTTGCTATCCTGTCTCTAAAATTCTCTGTTGTTGGCTCATTACTGTGCTGTATATGACTCATATTATTTCTTATTGCAACTACTACTATTTCACTACTACAGCGGTAGTCTTGGTTGTATCGCTAAACGCCTTTGAACTATCTGCTCCGGTTGCTTTTTCTTCAAATAACACACCCTGTGGCTCTTTTGCCTTTGCAGGTTTTGTTCCTTGTAAGGATTTTACATAACTAGCAATCTGTGCCAACTGTTGTGGCGTATAATCATCTTTCCAACTCTTCATCCCTTTTTCTGGCCAACCATATTTCAAGGTTTTGAAGATGTCTTTAATACCGCCACCATGAATCCAGTAATTATCAGTTAAATTAGGACCAACTGATCCACCGCCATCCGCTAAATGACAAGCGGCGCACATAGTGGTAAAGACTTTTTTTCCAGCTTCTAAATCAGCGGCGTCTTTTAAATACACTACCGAGTTTTCATCTACTTTATTGGCAGACTTTTTTAAATATTCTTCTTTCTCTATTGCGGCTTTTTCCATTGAAATGGCCAATTCTTCCGTACTCAATGGGGCAGACTGTGCAACGTGATAGCGATATATATAAATACATCCAAAAATGATGGTAATATAAAATCCATACAACCACCACGGTGGAAGACGATTATCCAATTCACGAATACCGTCATAATTATGACCTAGGTCAATATTGGCTTCTTCCTGAATAGGCCTGAACTTATTCAAATTATCCCACCATTTTACAAAAGCGGATTCGGTAGGTTGTTCTGAAGCTGCTGTATTGTTCACTAGTGCTGCTTCTTTTGCCAGAAGCTTTTTCAAATTGCCCAGCAAGACCAAAAGAATAATTAATTCTAGTATGATCACTGAGATCAATGCATAAAAAGAATACAAACCAAGACCGGCAATTGTAGTCTCTGCTGGAGCTGTAGCAGCATCTGTGGCAGGAGCATCAGCCGCAAACAATGCAGTGCTTACCAAACAGAACAGTATTACAGCAACTGTTTTGCCAGCAGCATCTGAACGCTTGCGTTCATCTTTAAATCTTTGTAAATACACTTGCGCGGCCCCAAGTATAACATTGGCCAAAAGGCCGATGGCTAATAATAATCCCACTATTATTACTAGCAATACTTGTGCTAAAGGGTTGGATAATTCCGACACTTTAGGTGGGCCTGCCGCAAATGCATCGTTAGAGCCAAGTCCGATAGAAATCACAACTATCAGAATCGCCTTGACCCAATGAGCTATGGAGAAACGATTTTTAAACATATCAATGGTTTTAAGAGGTGCTTAATTGTCAAGTGGTAAATGATTGATTTTATCTAGCATTTTCTTATCAGCTTTGTACATCCAAAAAAGTACTAGAACAAAAAAGCTGAAAAAAATACAGAGAGAAGTCAACCCGAATATATCCACTCCGGTTATTTTTTCTAGGTAATTGATAAATTTCATACTATCTTTTTTTTTAATTGGCGGCAAGTTTTGGCAGTCGCCAATCTCTTTAGTTTGATGCAGTAGTTGCGGGTTTGGCAGCCAATTTAATATCGGTTCCCATTCTTTGCAAATAGGCTATCAAGGCTACAATTTCAGCATCTGCTGGTGTAATCAATTTTTCAATTTTCAAGTTGATTCTAATTAGATTGGCTTGTTGCATTAAGTCTTGGTTAGCTGTTTTATCATATCCTTCAGGATAAGGAACACCAAGGGTTTGCATAGCCCTGATTTTAGCGCCAGTTAATGAAGTATCAATCTTATTGTCAAATAACCAACCATAAGAAGGCATAATAGAACCTGGACTCATGCTTTGTGGTTCTAACATGTGGTTGTAGTGCCAGCTATCTGGATATTTGCCACCAATACGAGCCAAATCTGGTCCAGTACGTTTACTACCCCATTGGAATGGATGATCATATACAAATTCGCCAGCTTTACTATACTCACCATATCTTGCTACTTCATCACGGAATGGACGAATCATTTGAGAGTGACATAGGTAGCAACCTTCCCTTACATAAATATCCCTTCCCTGTAATTCCAGCGGAGTATATGGTTTAACAGCCGCAATGGTTGGAATATTACTCTTGATTAGGAACGTAGGAACCAATTCAAGGATACCGCCAATAGCAACTGCTACCAGAGAGAATACCAACATTTGAATAGGTCTTCTTTCAATCCATCTGTGCCAGTACTGTTTACCATGGGTTTCTACTTCATCGCCTTTGGCAAGTGCAGGAGCTTCCGCTCCTTCTTCAGCAACCAATGAACCAGCTTTTACAGTTTTGTATATATTATATACCATGATAAATACACCCACTAAGTAAAGTAAACCTCCTACGCTACGTGTAACATACATAGGAATAATATGGGTAACTGTTTCTAAGAACTGGAATTTTAAAGTTCCTTCTTCAGTAAACTGTTTCCACATTAAGGCTTGTGTAAAACCAGCCCAATACATAGGAATAGCATACAATACAATAGCAATGGTTCCAACCCAGAAATGGGTGGTAGCCAATTTCTTAGAATACAACGGAGTATTGTATAATTTGGGAATTAGATAGTAGAGAATAGCAAAAGTGAGGAAGCCATTCCAACCCAATGCTCCAACGTGTACGTGTGCAACAGTCCAGTCTGTAAAGTGAGTGATAGCATTGATACTCTTGATACTTAGTAATGGGCCCTCAAAAGTGCTCATACCATAACAAGTAATGGCTACAACCATGAATTTTAAAATAGGGTCTTCTCTTACTTTGTCCCATGCACCGCGTAGGGTAAACAAACCATTGAGCATACCACCCCAAGATGGTGCAATCAGCATCAAGCTAAATACCATACCCAAACTCTGAGCCCAATCAGGCAAAGCGGTATATAATAAATGGTGAGGACCTGCCCAGATATAAAGGAAGATCAAGGCCCAGAAATGGATAATAGACAGACGATAAGAATAAACTGGTCTATTAGCCGCTTTTGGTAAGAAATAATACATGACACCCAAATAAGGTGTAGTTAGAAAGAAGGCCACCGCGTTGTGACCATACCACCATTGTACCAAAGCGTCTTGAACCCCTGCATAAAAGCTATAACTTTTTAGCATACTAAAAGGAATTTCAAAACTGTTCACAATATGCAACATGGCAACTGTGATCCAAGTAGCTATGTAGAACCAAATGGCTACATACAAATGACTTTCCCTTCTTTTGAGAATAGTACCAAACATATTAATACCAAATACCACCCAGATTAATGTAATCAGGATGTCAATTGGCCATTCTAACTCGGCATATTCTTTACCGGTTGTATAGCCAGTTACCAGGGTAAGTGCAGCAAGAACAATAATGAACTGCCAACCCCAGAAATGGATTTTACTAAGCATGTCATTAAACATGCGCGCCTTACAAAGACGCTGCAAAGAGTAATAAACTCCCATAAAAATCCCGTTTCCTACAAAGGCAAAAATCACCGCATTGGTGTGAACTGGGCGCACCCTACCAAATGTGGTGAAGGGCAGACCAAAGTTGGCAGCCGGGAGATAGATTTGAACCGCTATCAATAATCCCGCAATCATACCTACTACACCCCAAAGGATGGTAGCGAATGCGAAGTTTTTGACTATCCGGTTGTCATAATAGAACTTTTCTACTTGCATGTGGATCAGTTTGTGGTTTTAGTTGTTGGTTGCGTATGTTGTTTGGAAATGTTGTTACTAGTAGTCACTTGCTGAACAGGTGGTTCAGGACTGATAGGTGTTTCAAGTAAAATTCTTAGCGGAGGACTGATTTCATCATTGTATTGGCCAGTTTTGACACTCCATAAAAAGGCCCCAAGAAAGAGGGCGGCAACAGAGATACTTGCCAACAATAGTATTAGAATGACACTCATAGTGGGATGCTGTGATTTATGTAAAATTATGGGCGGCTTATTGCCCATACCATGATATTACTCAATAGGTTAAATGATATTTGTCATTTAATTGTCATCATGTTTAAACATTAATTTCTATTGTTTTGTCTTGTTTAAACCCAATTTCCAAGCCACCAAGTTACCCGCCCCAAATGCTATCAAAATAATACTCAAACTACTGGCTGGCATTAAAATAGCTGCCACCATGGGTGATAACAAACCCTGAACAGCATAACCCTCTCCCACAAAATTGTATAGGATAGAAATGATAAATGCCAGCACCACCAAGATCTTATTCCACTTACACATCAGTATGTATTTATAGAGATTGGGTAACATTTCTGCATCCATAATGGCATCACTAGCAGGGGTAAACTGTGCACTATTTTCTGAAATGGCCAAACCAACATTGGCCTGACGCAAGGCACCTGCATCATTAAGACCATCTCCCACCATCATCACAGTATGCCCCTTGGCTTGAATGCTTTTAATGGCTTCTAGTTTGTCTTCCGGTTTTTGGTGAAATAATATGGTGGCATCGGCCCCCAGCAAAGATTGTAAATAGTTTTTTTCGCCTGCATTATCTCCGCTTAAAATGGTTATAGGATAGCCCATTTTACCCAATCGCTTTAGCAATTCAGGCACTTTATCTCGGTAATGATTTCTAAAACTAAAACGGCCAATCTCTTTGCCATCAATAGCCACAAAGACTGCCGATTGAAGATTTGAACCAGCCGGTTCATTGGTGACAAAAAGGGCTGAACCCAATTGCAACAAACTATCACCCACTTTGGCCTGCACTCCTTTGCCTGGAATTTCTTCAAAGCCAGCAACTTTATAAGGATTGCCTTGACCATTTGCCGCCCACTGAGTAATGGCTTTACTCATGGGGTGTAATGATTGACTTGCCAAAGCGGCAATTTTCTGTTTGGTTTCAAGGTCTAGTTCCTTGCCTTCAAATTGAATATCTTGATACCTGCCTGTGGTAAGTGTACCAGTTTTATCAAAAACAATATGGTCAACTTTGGCAATGTCTTCAATGGTTTCTGCATTTCTTAAATAAAAATGATTCCTGCCCAACTTGCGCAAAACATTTCCGTTGGTAAAAGTATTGCTCAAAAGAAGGGAACAAGGACAGGCTACAATCAACACTGCGGTAATTACTTGACCAAGTTTTGAAATATCATTAAACCACCAGTAAATTCCAGCCAAAATGGCGATGGTAAATAAAATCCATGTAAAATACCTGCTCAAAAGATGTACAAATGAGCGCTCGTTATCATTTCTATTCTGTTGCAACTCTGATCTATTCCAAAGTTTTGTCAAATAACTTTGCGCTACTTCTTTAATCACTAAGAGTTCAATATTTCCGCCAATTTGCTTGCCTCCTGCATAGACAATTTCTCCCATTTCTTTTTCAACGGGTAATGACTCTCCGGTAACAAAACTATAATCTATTAGGGCCTTACCCATAGTAAGGATACCATCGGCTGGAATAAGTTCTTGGTTATGAATTAAAAGGGTATCATTCAATGATATATCTGGCAATGCCACAGAGGTTTCTACCCCGTCTTTAATTCTTGAAACCGCAATAGGAAAATAGGCTGTATAATCCCTTTCAAAACTTAAGGATTGATAGGTTTTGTCTTGTAATACCCTTCCTATTAACATAAAGAAAACTATCCCACTCATGCTGTCAAAATAACCTGCACCAGTACCTGTAAATACTTCATATAAACTACGCGCAAATGCAACTACCACAGCCAATACTATGGGCGCATCAATATTTAAAAACCCGTGTTTTAAACTTTTCCATGCACTGATATAAAATTCAGAAGTGCAATAAAAAAAGACGGGCAAACTAAGTAAGATATTCATGTACCTAAACATGCTCATCAAGTACTTTTCCTGTGCGTCAATTCCTAAGTACTCAGGAAAACTAAATAACATGATATTGGCAAAACAAAAACCTGCCACACCCAACTTATACACTTTCTGCATGTTGAGGCCTGGTTGCTGTTTCTTCAGGTCATTAAAACTGATATAAGGTTCGTATCCAATGGATGCTAAAAGTTCTGCCAATTGACGCATAGACATGCGTCTGTGATCAAAAACTATGTCTGCCTCTTTTCTTTCAAAATTCACTTTTGAAGCTATGACCGCAGGATTCAAGCGGTGTAGGTTCTCTAGTAACCAAAGGCAACTACTACAATGCATTTGGGGCATATAGAAGTTTACATGGGTTTCTTTGTCATTGGTAAAACTGAGTAGTGAAGCTTGTATTTTAGCATCGTCTAAAAAGGCAAATTTGTCCTCTCTAACCCTTATTTTTTGACTGGTGCCTGGATTATTACTTAGTGCATAGTAATCGCACATTCCTGTCTGGTTGAGAATTTCATAAACCATTTTGCAACCATCACAACAAAATGCTTTGTCCAGAGCCATAATTGGCTGGTCATTACAATCCTCTCCGCAGTGGTAACAATTCACAACCGGTTCATGCTTAACAGTGGGGTATGGCATGTGTTGAATTTAATGAATTTTTAGGAAAAACAAAAATGAATAACTGAAAAAAAATATCACTTAATTGTGGTGTTTGGTAGATAATTTGGGATATAACAAACTACCTTCTATATGAATCCATTGATAGATCTTGGTTTCTAGGAGAAACATTTCATTAACACATTCTTTCCAGTCTTTATGCCAATCGGGTTGAATATTGAAATCAGCCAATAAATGCCTCAATTTTTGAAGCAGGTTGATAATCACCTGTTGACGCTGATGTATGGTTTCTAGAACTGGGCTTTGTAAATGCACCCCATGTATTTTTTCTTTGTGTTCTTTATCCTTGTGTTGTTTGACACTTCTTTGAATGGCTGGAAAAATAATACCGGATTCCTTTAAAAAGAAATGTCGAATTTCATCTGCCAATTTCATGAATACCAAGTGTATCAATTCAGAAGATGGTATTGACAAATCTCTACCAAAATGACTTGACAGCAGAAAGTCCTCAATTTTCCTGCATGAGGCATTAATAGAAGGATGATACTCCCTCTGAATGAGGAGGCACAAACCGTCTGGGCTTAATAGCTCATTAGATAATGTATCGGACTGATTGAGTAACATGATTCCTAATTTGATTGCAAGATAGAATCCTGCAATGGGAACCTAAATGACAGTACTCAACTCATAACATGATTTTTGTCATGTTTTATGCAGTATTTATATGAGATTGAGGCTATTAATCCTGCAAATTAGCCGTTCTAATCAACTCTTTTTGGCGGAGAATTTTAATTTTTTTGCCTTCTAATTCTACCATCCCATCTTTTTTAAATTCACTTAATAAACGGATGGTTGATTCAGTGGCAGTTCCAACTAAATTGGCAATTTCCTCTCTTGATAAACGCACATTTAATGTAACGCCATCCGCTTCATAACCATAGGTTTCTTTAATGAATAATAAAGTTTCTGCCAACCTTTCTCTAATGGGTTTTTGTGCTAAGTGAGTTAATTTAACTTCTGCTTTGTGCAATTCATCACTGAGTAGTTTCATCATCTCAAATGCAAGCCCAGCATCGTTTTTAAGTACACTTATAAACAACTCTTTGGGTATAAAACAAACCTGTGTGTCTTCTAAAACAATAGCACTAGCACTATATCTTTCTCCGCTTAATAAGGCCCTGTATCCTAAAACATCGCCACCGCGTAACAAACGTATAATTTGTTCTTTTCCATCATCCCCTAGATGCGACAATTTTACCTTACCCTCATTGATGCAATAGACACCAAAGGGATAGGATCCTTCATTAAAAAGGGTCTGTCCTTTCTTGTAAACATTGCATACTTTTTGTTCATTAATTTCTGCTATAAATTCTTGTTTGGCTTTGCAAAAAACAGAGGTGAAACGTTGATCGCAAGATTGACAGGTGGTGGCATCATGAAAGTGGGTCATGAATAAAAATTAAAAAGTGAAACAAATCTGGTTTTTCTGAACCATTGAATGACTGCTTGTTTAAGTTTTCTGCCTAATTAAGGAACAAGTTGTAAACGGGTGCAAGTTACAGCATTTAAACAATACCCCTGTTCCAACTTTGAAATCGAAAGTAAGGAATAGTTCAAATTTGTAAAAAAAACAATTGCAAAAATTTGTTACCGCATTATTCTAAGCTTCACTATCTTATTTTTACAACTTATGGTGTATTTTAATTGGAATGATAGCCTGAATTTGGTGAGAAAGTTGACTTTAAAGCGTTTTTGGAATGCTTTAAAAGTGTATACCAGCTTTCAAATCACCAAATTGACTGGAAAACCAATACAATGGGGTTACCCTATATCTATCTCTTTTGAACCAACCACTTCCTGCAACTTACGTTGTCCCGAATGTCCCAGTGGTTTAAGGGCATTTACTAGACCAACCGGGATGTTGGAAAAAAGCTTTTTTGAAAAAACCATTGACGAGATTCACCAAGAACTACTTTATCTAATTTTCTATTTTCAGGGAGAACCTTATTTGAATCCTGCATTTCTAACAATGGTTAAATATGCCCATGATAAGGGCATTTATACCGCCACTTCAACAAATGCCCATTATCTTACTGATGAAAAAGCCAAACAAACCGTAGAAAGTGGCTTAGACAGATTGATTATTTCTATAGACGGCACTACACAGGAAGTTTATGAACAGTACCGAGTGGGAGGGAATTTGGACAAAGTAATGGAGGGGGCCCGCAATATTGTCAAATGGAAAAAAGCCTTGAATAGTAAAACTCCTTTTGTTTTTTTCCAATTCTTAGTAGTAAAGCCCAATGAACACCAGATTCAAGAAATTAAAACATTAGGAGCAGACATTGGGGTAGACCAAGTAAGGTATAAGACTGCTCAAGTCTATGATTATGAACAAGATCCACATCAACTAGTACCAAGTATTGACAAATACAGCAGGTACAAAATGGGAAAGGATGGGAAAAGAGTGGTCAAAAGCGGATTAAGCAATCATTGCTGGAAGCTTTGGCACGCCAATGTTATCACTTGGGATGGACTGGTGGTTCCCTGTTGTTTTGACAAAGACGCCATGCACCAATTGGGAAACCTGAAAACCCAAAGTTTTAAAGAAACATGGAATAATAGTAATTATCAGCAATTTAGAAAAGAGCTTAGCACTAGCAGAAAACAGATAGATATTTGTTCCAATTGCAGTGAAGGCCTAAAAGTTTGGGAAGATTAGCTGATAAATATCATATTGATTTATGCTTAATATCAAAGTTCTTGGTAAGATGAAGTGGTAATTTTACGGTAGAATTGAGCCCCGACCCAAAACCCGGATCTTCTAATACCATGGGAATAGAAAAAGATATACAAACGCAGAATTTTAGAAATGAATTTCAGAAAGTGGGTGTAAACATCATTTTCACCGCTAACTGGTTTACAGAAAGATTTAAGCAAATTCTGGATGATTATGATATTACCAACCAGCAATTTAATATTCTAAGAATTTTGCGCGGGAGCAAACGCCCCTTGAGTACCTTACAAATCAGGGACCGAATGTTAGACAAAATGAGTGATACCAGCAGAATTGTTGACCGATTGGTTAAAAAGGAACTGGTTGAAAAAACCATTTGCGAGGCCGATAAACGCCTAGTAGACATTAGAATTACTGACAAAGGAATGCTGTTATTGCAGGAATTGGACAATAGAAACGAGGACACAGACCGTCTTTTAAAGGGTCTAAATCAAGAGGAAGCCCAACAACTCAACCATTTATTAGATAAGCTGCGCGATATTCACCATTAAAGAATGTGCATTACCTGCAAAAGCAAATAGAATCAATCCACAAATCATTTTTGCCAGTAAACAAGGTTTTATCTTCGCGGGATGAAGCTATTTCCCGCATTATGTGCCGCAATCATCTGCGGTTTATTCTCCGGCAATGCCCAAACAAAGCATTCCAATAATTATGAATTCAGAGCAGTATGGGTGGCTACAGTTGACAATATTGATTGGCCCAGCAGTAAAAATCTCTCTGTTGCAGAGCAGAAAGCAGAGTACATCAAACTATTAGACATGCACCAACAGAACGGCATGAATGCCGTTGTGGTTCAAATAAGACCTGCTGGTGACGCATTATATCCA
>CAMFKK010000050.1 GCA_945957225.1 uncultured Sphingobacteriia bacterium
GATCACACCAGTGAGGTCAACGGATCCCACATTGTAAAAAACCTGAGCTGTAATTTTTGGTGCCACACCCAATACCCTGTTATCTTTTTTGAGTGCATCAATAATGGGCGCACTATTGTGAATCTGTAAAAGCTCATCCTTGGGTTTGGTTGATCTTACAAAGTTATGATGGTTCTTATATGCTGGATATAAATCAACAGGTTGTTGCTCGCTGGCCTTGATTTCATTATACAAACGAATATGCGGAGTGCGATTGACAATTAATCCATCTAACAAATCATTCAAGCCAGACATAAAACTTAGCAGGGTAATAAACATGGTAATCCCAAACGTAACGCCAATAGCAGCCACTAGGGTCTGTTTCCATCGCGCAAGCAAGAGTGACCATGAAACGTCTGCAATCAGTTTTACATTCATTGAACTGGTTTTAGCAATTCATCTTTAGCACTAAGACCAGCAATCACTTCTATGCTATTATAATCTTTGAGCCCGGTTTTAATGATTTGTTTTTCTCCATTGGCTTTGATAACGGTGCTATCGTTTAGCAAATAATTACGAGGAATCAATAGCACATTGTCCTTTGTGCGCAATACAATGCTTGCTTCAAAACTTATATTTGGATAAAGTTGAGGAGGCGCTTGCTTAAATGCTGCTTCTACTAAGAAGCTTTTACTCCGCTCATTCATGATGGGATTAATCTTGGTTACACTGGCTTCAAAAACCTGTCCCTTATAACTTTCAAGGCTTACTAATACGGGTAATCCTTTTTTGATTTGAATAATGTCAAACTCGTCTACCTGCATTTCTAAAATAAAATCTTTGGCATCTCCAATGATGGCTAATGGACTTTGAGTTCCTGCAATTTCTCCTTTTACTTTATTCAAACTATATACCACACCACTAATCTCACTCCTAATTGTAAAGTCATTTTCTAACTTACTATTGATCTGCAATAATTTTTTGGATTGTGCAGAACTAAAGTCTAATTGTTTTTTTAAATCCTCATATTTTAAAATAGCAGAACTATACTGGTCTTTTGAATTTTTATAAGCTAATTCTCGTTGGTCCAATTCATTTTTTGTTCCAATTTGTTCCTTCCATAAAGCCGCTTGTCTGCTCAACAACAAAGAGTCATTGCGCATTTTATACCTTGCTTGATCAATCATTAATTTGGCATCATTGAGTTTACCCTGGTTGTTATTAAAGTCAGAGAACCTAGCGCTTAATTCCGCGTTCTCTTTGTTCAATTGTTGGGTTTCATTTGATATGGCAAAAAGTGGGTCACCTTTTTTAACGGTATCTCCTTCCGAGACATACACCGTTTCTATAATTCCGTTCACAGTGGAGAATGCCTGGTATTGATTCTTGCTTTTGATCAGACCCGAAGCATAGATAGATTCGGTGATGGAAGCCGTTGTTGGGCTAATTTTCTCTTGTTTTTTCTTACAAGCAAAAAGAAAAGCAACAAAAAAAATGATCAAATATTTTAACTGATGCATGTTTAAAAGGCCTATTTTCATGTTTCTTACAGAAAAAAATTCTACTTCTTAAAGGTACAACCGAAATTTGAACTACTTGAATTTCAGTTGATTTTGCCAGTTTGCCACCATAAGATAGCTGTATTTTGACCCTTCAAAAGGGTGGTTGTTTGCTATTTGTTAAAGTATTAAAAAAAGGTTAAAAATCATTAGATTAAAAAAACCTTAAACAATATTTTTGACCAATTGTAAATTATGAGCATGAGTAAAAATCTAATTAGAAACAAGCCCCAATGCTTCCTCGTCATGGCATTTGCCATTAGCTTATATGCCTGTACCTCTAAAAAGAACGGTGGGGAAGACCCAAAACCTATTGCATTGCCAATAGTAGCAGTTGTGGAAAAAGATACCATCCTTCAAACCGATTATGTTTCTGATATTCAAGCAGTTAAGAATGTTGAGATTAGAGCAAGGGTTCAAGGATTTCTTGAAAAAATCTTTGTAGATGAGGGTAAAGAAGTAAAAAAGGGTCAACCCCTGTTCCAAATCAATGACTTAGAGTTTAGAACAGATCTTGCCAGAGCCAAAGCAAATGTATCCAGTGCCCAAGCAGAAGCCAAAGCCGCTGAACTGGAAGTAGATAGAACTAGAATTTTGGTAGAAAAGAATGTGATTTCAAAAACAGAGTATGAACTTGCTTCTTCCAAACTAAAAGCGGCCAAAGCAAAAATTGATGAAGCGCTCTCTTTTCAACAAACAGCTGAAACAAAACTTTCCTACACATTTGTTCGTGCCCCTTTTGATGGCATCTTAAATAGGATTCCTTTAAAAATTGGGAGTCTGATAGATCCTGGAGCATTGCTCACTACCATTTCAGATATCCATCAAGTCTATGCCTATTTTAATATTTCGGAGAATGAATACCTACAGTATAGAAAAGCATTGAGCAAGGGTCAGGAAGAAAACAAAGCCATACATCTTATATTGGCCGATGGTAGTTCTTATGCGCACCCCGGGAAGATTGAAACCATTGATGGAGAATTCAATGATAATACGGGAGCCATTTCTTTTAGGGCTAGTTTTCCCAATCCAAGTAAATTATTAAAACACGGGGCTTCGGGTAAAGTGCGGTTAAATAGTAAAGTGGAAAATGCCATTATCATTCCGCAGAAATCAAGTTTTGAAATTCAGGACAAAAATTTTGTATTTGTAGTGGATGAAACCAATAGGGTTAAAACAAGGGTATTCACTACTGGTAAGCGAGTAGCACAATTTTATATAGTGGAAAGCGGATTAAAACCCGGAGAAAAAATTGTTTACGAAGGTTTGCAATCAATCAAGGAAGGTTCTTTAATTATCCCTAGAAACCTGAGTATGGATAGTATCATGAAGGCAAGTGCCAGCATGAATTAATTCACCCATTTTTTGATGTCAAATCATAATCATGTTAGCCAATTTTATCAAAAGACCGGTTCTCTCCTTGGTCATATCCATCATTATTACACTGTTGGGTGTCTTTGCTTTATTTACGCTACCCATAACACAGTTTCCGGATATAGTTCCTCCCTCTGTTACCGTAACCGCTAAATACACTGGTGCAAACGCAGAAGTTTGTGCAAAAGCCGTAGCCACCCCTCTGGAGCGAGCCATCAATGGTGTACCGGGTATGACTTATATGTCTAGTGTGTCTTCTAACAATGGAATTACACTCATTACCATTTCATTCAAAGTGGGAATGGACCCAGACTTGGCGGCTGTAAACGTTCAGAACCGTGTTACAACGGTTTTGGATGAATTACCTGAAGAAGTTATCAAAGCGGGTGTAACAACGGAGAAAGATGTAAACAGTATGCTTCTTTATTTGAACGTAATGAGTAAGGACTCTGCTGCTGATGAACAATTCATTTACAATTTTGCTGACATTAATATTTTACAAGAACTCAAGAGAATTGATGGGGTTGGATTTGCAGAAATCATGGGACAAAAAGAGTATTCTATGCGTGTTTGGTTAAAGCCCGATAGAATGCTTACCTATAATGTTTCAGCACAAGAAGTTGTAAATGCATTACGCAACCAAAACGTAGAAGCAGCCCCAGGTAAAACGGGAGAGAGTTCTGGAAAGTCTGAACAATCACTCCAATATATTTTACGCTATACTGGAAAATTCTTTGACCCGGCTCAATATAAAAATATTGTAATTAGGGCAGAAAAAAATGGATCGATACTTTATTTAAAAGACTTAGCTGATGTGGAATTAGGGGCCATGACCTATAGCATGGTTTCAAAAACAGATGGAAAACCTTCGGCTTCTATCATGCTAAAACAAAGACCTGGTTCTAATGCCAGAGAAGTGATTCAGAAAGTAAAAGCAAGAATGGCTGAATTAAAGGAGACCAGTTTTCCTCCCGGCATGACTTATAATTTTGCCTATGACGTTTCTAGATTTTTAGATGCTTCTATTCATGAAGTTGTAAAGACTTTATTAGAAGCTTTCTTATTGGTCTTTGTAATTGTCTTTATTTTCTTACAAGATTTTAGATCAACCTTAATCCCTGCTTTGGCGGTGCCTGTTGCCTTGGTTGGCACATTGGCATTTATGCAAGTGATGGGATTCTCCATTAACTTGCTCACTTTGTTTGCATTGGTATTGGCCATTGGAATTGTGGTAGACAATGCCATTGTAGTGGTAGAAGCCGTGCACGTAAAAATGGAAGAACAGCATTTGTCTGCTATGGATGCAACCCTTGCAGCCATCAATGAAATTAGTTCTGCCATTATAGCCATTACCTTGGTGATGTCTGCCGTATTTATTCCCGTAGCGTTTTTAACAGGACCTGCCGGTGTTTTCTATAGACAGTTTTCATTAACGCTAGCGGTATCTATTGTAATCTCTGGTGTCAATGCACTAACCCTTACACCAGCGTTATGTGCATTGATGATCAAACAAAACCATCATCCCAATCATACAACCATCTTGGGTAGGTTTTTTAGTTGGTTTAACAAAGGGTATAAGGCAACGGAAAATAAATACCATAGCTTTCTTGGAAAAGTTGCTTCAAGAAAATTTGTTACCCTTGGCCTATTGGCATTTTTCTTTATTGGCACGGTTGGGTTAAATAAAATTTTGCCTTCTGGTTTTATTCCTACAGAAGACCAGGGTATTATTTATGTAAATGTGACTACACCTGCAGGAGCCACTGTAGAAAGAACGGAGCAGGTATTAATGCAAATTGAAAAAGCACTTAAGTCAGATGAATCGGTAGAGAACATTACTACTCTTTCTGGTTATAGTTTAATCACAGAAGCTGCAGGTGCTTCTTTTGGGATGATTATGATTAATTTAAAACCTTGGGATCAAAGAAAAGAATCGGTGAAAGAATTGATTCCCATTTTTAAAGAAAAGACCAAACAGATTAATGACGCTACCATTGAATTTATGCCTCCACCAACGGTTCCTGGTTTTGGAAATACCAGTGGATTTGAATTGCGCGTGATTGATAAAACAGGTTCAGATAATTTGCAAAAAACGGCACAGGTAACCAATACCTTAATCAAGGATTTAAAGGCAGGTGGTGTAATTGGAACAGCCAGCACCGGTTTTGATCCCAGTTTTCCGCAGTACATGATTCATATTGATTATGATATGGCAGCTAAGAAAGGGGTTACCGTAGACAATGCTATGAATGATTTGCAAACTCTTTTGGGTAGTTTTTACGCCACCAACTTTATTCGCTTTGGACAGATGTATAAAGTAATGGTACAGGCCTATCCAGACTATCGCGCCAAGCCAGATGATATTTTAAAACTCTATGTTAAAAATGATCGCGGCGAGATGGTGTCTTATTCTACTTTCATAAGCTTAGAAAGGGTATATGGGCCAGAACAGCTAACGCGATATAATATGTATACTTCGGCTATGGTCAATGGTGATGCTGCTCCTGGTTTTAGTAGTGGTGAAGCCATTGCTTCTGCAGAGAGGATAGCCAAAGCAAGTTTGCCAAGGGGATTTGGTTATGAATGGTCTGGTATTACCCGTGACCAAATTGCTTCTGGTAATCAGGCTGCCATTATTTTCTTGGTATGTCTTTTATTTGTTTACCTGATTTTATCCGCGCAATATGAAAGTTTTATCATTCCATTCTCGGTAATCCTTTCTTTACCTACGGGAATATTTGGCGCATTTCTTTCCTTAAAATTATTGGGATTAGAAAACAATATCTATGCACAAGTTGCATTGGTGATGTTGATTGGATTATTAGGCAAGAATGCCATTTTGATTGTTGAATTTGCCATGCACAAAAGACAACAAGGCTTGACTATTTTAGAAGCCGCTATGGAAGGTGCGGTTTCTAGGTTACGTCCCATTCTAATGACATCCTTTGCCTTTATTGCTGGATTGATTCCGCTTTGTATAGCATCTGGTGCTGGCGCCATGGGCAATAGGTCTATTGGTACCGCTTCTGCAGGCGGTATGTTATTTGGAACTGTATTTGGCGTAATCATCATTCCCGGACTCTATGTCATTTTTGCTAGTCTAGCAGAATTCTTACAGAAAAATAAAAAGCAACAAGTAGTGCAGTTTATTGAGGAACCCGAAAATTTCTTATCTAATACCAATACCCATGATCATGACTAAGAAATATCCAATATGCATTTTGAAGACTGTTCTAGGGGTTATGTTATTTGTGGCATGTGGTATGCCAAAGAAGACCAGTACTTTATCCTTACCTGAATTACCAAAGCAGTATTTGAGTAAAAGCGATAGCAATAATCTTGGTCAAACAGCAAGGGCTTTGTTTTTTCCGGATAAAAATTTACAAGCGCTCATAGATACTGCTATTAGAAATAATCCAGACCTACAAATTGCTTTGCAGAAAATGGCCATGGCAAGGGCCAACCGTTTATTGGCCAATGGTAGCACCAAGCCAACTGTTGATGCCATACTCTCTGCTGGCTTTGACAAATTTGGTGATTATACCATGAATGGGGTGGGAAATTATGACATGAATTTGTCTCCAAATATCAATAAAGACCAACAAGTTCCTATTAGAATGCCTGACTTATATCTTGGTTTAAAAACAAGTTGGGAAGCGGATATCTGGGGAAAATTATCTGAAAAGAAAAAAGCGGCATACCTGCGATATCTGGCTTCTGAAAAAGGAAGACAATGGGTCGTAACACAATTGGTTGCTGAAGTGGCTGGATTGTATTATGAATTGCTGTCTCTTGACAAAGAACAGGAAATCATTGTTAAAAATATTCAGCTTCAAGAGAATGAATTGGAAATTGTAAAAGCACAGAAAGAAGCCGGAAGGGCTACAGAATTGGCGGTGCAACAATTCAATGCGCAATTGCTTAGTACCAAGAGTAAAAGCTTTGTGGTGAAACAACAAATTGTAGAAACTGAGAGTGCCTTAAAAGTGCTTTCTGGAAAATTTGAATTGGATTTAAAAAGAGGGAGTAGTATTGGAGATTTGAATTTGCCAACCACCATCGCCGCAGGCATACCTTCTAGTTTATTATTACAACGCCCTGATATTCAGGAAATGGAATTATTGCTCAAAGCAAATGGAGCAGATCTAGAAGCTACGCGTAAAGCATTTCTACCTTCTGTAAACATTAATGCCTATATGGCTTTAAATAGTTTTAACCCCAGTTATTGGATCAATCCTGCATCATTGGCATATGGTTTATTGGGAGGGATGGTTGCGCCACTTTTGAGTAGAAATCAATTAAAAGCCAATTATGATATGGCTACGGCAAATGAACTTGAAGCGTTTCAACAGTATCGTAAAACCCTGATCAACGCCTACCAAGAAGTGTTAAACCCACTCAATGGAATAGCTCATTACAAAGAAGTCTATACGCTCAAACAAGCTGAGACAGTAAGTTTGCAAAAAGCTGCGTCTACTGCCAGAGAATTATACATTACAGGTTATGCTTCCTACCTAGAAGTAGTATCAGCACAAAGAGGTGTTCTTGACGCAGAACTAGAATCTGTGATCAATAAGAAAACAAGTTTTATTCACCTGATTCATTTGTATAGAGCATTGGGTGGTGGATGGCAATAATGATTGATTAAGAATAGAAGGTCTTTTGCATAGAACCAAAGAATTCATTTGATCTCATGGTCTTCTTTTTCATCTACTATATCATATACTTTGTTCAGTGATTAAAGGGCAAAACGTTTTACTTTTCTACAAAGTGTAACCCGTTAGAAATAACGGGTCTTTTTTTATGAACAATCCAATAGTTTTTCTATTTTACAGTATATGCATTTTGATTTTGGTTTCTATAGTAGTATCCTGCTTATCTTTTTTGTACATGGTTTGGTTTATTCCTTGCTCTTGTTACAAAAGGGAATCCGTAATGAAACAATTTCTGATCAATGGTTGTCTGGTTTTTTACTTTTAAGTGTATTATATATTAGCCCCTGGATGTTGGGTTTTGCAGGATGGTATGATACCCAACCCTATAGAGATATCATTTTTTATGTGACTTTTCAACACTTGTTTTTTATTGGTCCTGTGATATTCTTTTATGTGCAAAGCCTATTGAATCCCTCATTTCAATTTGGCAAAAAGCATTTTTGGCATTTGCTCCCCGGAATCCTATATCTCTTATTTAGCTTATTGGTAGTAGTGGTGGATAAACTGGTTTTGAAAGACTATTATTTTTTGGCTGAAGGAACAGATCTGGAATTTGATACATGGTACCAAGTGCTTGGCTATTTAAGTATGGCCACTTATTTTGGCTTTAGTATTCGCTATTACTATCTCTATAAACAATTGATGTTGCAAGTTGTTAGCTACGCCGATAGCGTTCAGTTTAAATGGGTGCGTAATTTTTTATTTGCAATTTTAAGTATCCTGATTCTAAAGTTCATTTTGTTCTTAGTAGGCTCCATCATCTCCATTGCCTATATAGGTACTTGGTGGTATTTTTTAGGGTTTAGTATTGCTATGTATTATATAGCTGTATCAGGTTATGCCAATTCTGTTAGAACTAAAATGCGATTCAGTGCCGATGTCTTGAGCAGTAAATCAGCCTTGCTTTTGCAATATCATACGGTGAATGATGCCCTTGTAGAGGAAGCTGAAATGATTGTGATGGATGATCAAGTCTCTAGTAAAGAATCAGATGAAACATTTATCCTGGAATGGAAAGACCGGATACAAGAAATGGTGGTGGCGTTTAAAATGTATGAGGAACCGGAACTATCTCTTACTGATTTAGCCAAAAAACTCAGAACCAACCCTTCTCTTTTGTCCAGGGCCATCAACAAAAGCTTTGACATGAATTTCAATGATTTTGTCAATTATTATCGGGTTCAGGCAGTCATGGAAAAACTCAAATTAGGGGAGCAGAAAACCCAAACCTTGCTTTCCATTGCCTATGACTGTGGGTTTAATAGTAAGGCAACTTTTAATAGGGCGTTTAAAAAAGCCATGGGAACAAGTCCCAAAACATGGATGGAGCAAGAGGGGCTGGCCTAAAACCTGTTTTTAAAATCCTGTAAATCAAATACTTGCAAGATTTGATACCCCAAATTTGGATTGTTCATCATTTGAGACCAATTGAATAGGTCTCAAAACATTATCTGCATCCCTTTAGCTAGACGCTTAAACCATATTTGTTTCATCAAACCAATCAAATGAAACAAATGCACCAGTTTTTACCCTCTAGCAAAATCCTACCCTGTTTACCAATTGGCATATTAATCATTGGTCTTTTGCTGTTAGTGTTACAGTCAACTGCTCAAAATCAGGAATCCAACACCAAAAAAGACAGTGCTCAAAAAACACTATTAAAGGATACTAGCAAATTAACAGCAGTAAAGGTCTTAGAAGAAGTGGTGGTAAAAAGCCGTAAACCTTTTGTAGAAATGCAAATAGACAAAACCGTTTTGAATGTACAGTCAAATTTGGTTGCCAGTAGCGGAACCGTTTTTGAATTGCTTCAGGCTGCACCGGGCATTGCTATTACCAATGAAGAGACCATTAATATGAGTGGCAAGTCTGGTGTGAATGTTTTAATTGATGGAAGACCCACACAATTGAGTAGCAAGGACCTAGCCAATTGGCTTAAGTCAATGCCAGCAAGTCAGGTTGACAAAGTAGAATTGATTAGCAATCCTTCTGCCAAATATGACGCACAGGGTAATGCTGGAATTATCAATATCAAACTCAAAAAGAATAGCCAAAAAGGGTTCAATGGATCAGTCACTGGAACCTATATTCAAGCCGTGCACCCCAACGCCAATTTTTCTACTGACATGAATCTGCGAGCAGGCAAATGGAATTTTTTTGCCAATGCGGCTGCTAGAAAATCGCGTCAGAACACAGATGGTGCTATAGATAGAATAGTCAATAGCAATGGAGTGATCAAAAATTTTATCAATAGAACGGTTGACATAGATTCTTCAAGTAATGTAAATACAAATCTTGGTGCCGATTATTATTTGAACAAACAAAGCAGTTTTGGCATTCTAATTAAGACCAATGAGTACCGCAGTAGTTTGATTACACCAGGTACCACTTTGATTCAAAACAATGGAAATACTGATTCCTCTCTTCAAACCCTTAATGATATTAATCAGCAAAATAGCAGAACCAATTATAACCTCAACTATCATTATGAAGATAGTTTGGGAAGAGAGTGGAATATAGACGCTGATTATACCAATTACAGAAATAGCAATAATAGTTTGATCAAAACCAATCTGCTAAATGCGCAACAAATCAAATATGGCAATAC
>CAMFKK010000051.1 GCA_945957225.1 uncultured Sphingobacteriia bacterium
GTCTATACCCACTTGTTGCTTGCTGCTCACAATGGCTGCGGCAAAATCACCACAATGGCTAATGGAAAAATGGTATTGCTCCTCTGGTAAAAAGGGTTTTCTAGTATCGGCAATTTCAATGGCTGCATGTGGAAAATCAGGAAATAAAAAGGGTAATAAAAAGCGCCCACCCAAGTGTTGTAAGCGTTTGTGTGGATGCGTGATGGTCCTGGTTAAGGGTACTTTTTCTAGAAAAAAAGACTCGGGTTCCGCCAAATGCCAGATGCCTGCACGGGTGGTTTGGTTGATATCTTGTTGATAAAACAGGGGCACTTAGAAATGTTTGCTGATGGTTTGATTTTGGTATGCAGATTTAAGATTTATTTGCATCCTAACCTAAATAATTGAAGCATGATATTGTCTGACAAGCGCATATTGGAAGAAATGGAGAAGGGTACCATCAAGATTGTTCCTTATAACAGAGAGGACCTTGGTAGTAATAGTTATGACGTGCACTTGGGAGCCAATCTTGCTGTTTATGATAGCGCTGAACTAGATGCCAAAGCCCATAATACCATTTCTCATTTTGAGATTCCGGATGAGGGATATGTCTTGCAGCCACATGCATTTTACTTAGGCGTTACACAGGAATATACCGAGACCCATGCACACGTGCCATTCCTAGAGGGCAAGTCTTCTACAGGCCGCTTGGGCATTGATATCCACGCCACTGCCGGCAAGGGCGATGTGGGTTTCTGTGGCAACTGGACCCTAGAAATTTCTGTGAAACAACCCGTGCGCGTGTACAAGGGCATGCCCATTGGTCAGTTGATCTATTTTCCCGTAGACGGTGAGATTGAAGTAAAATACAATCAGAAGGGTAATGCCAAATATTCTGGTCAACCCAATAAGCCCGTGGAGTCTATGATGTGGAAGAATAAGTTCTAGTAATTGTAGACACTAGATTTTTCCGTATTTCTTTTTATAGGCAATTAGCCAACCAATCACTTGGTCATAACTCTCTATGCCTTTTTCTTGTTGGTTTAGTTTGAGGTATTGGTCATAGAGGTTGTTGAATGCTGGTGCAACGGCTTTGCGTCTTTTTCTAAAGAATTCTCTGATCTCTTTGCGTTCTTTTTTTACCAGGGTATCTAGCCTTTGCCTATTTTGTTTGATGATACTGTCAAATGCTTGGTAATTCTTGCTCCTACCGTACTGAAAAATCTCCTCGCTCTGCGCATAAGAGAATAATTCCAAATACATACTATAACGGGTATAGGCCTGCGGCGATTTTCGGGCTGCCAGATAACCCACAAAATTGGCTTCGCTCTCGGATGCATAGCCTAGTTGATGGGCCATTTCATGGGAACAGACATAGGGAATGAGCACCCTGGGAATATCGGTTCTGAGTTGGGCCTCGCCTGAAAAGGGATTAAAATAACCCGTAAACCCTATATAATCCCCTACTTCACTAAACAGACTGCCCTTGACCGAGGGGGATTTGTAGTTTAGAAAACCATAGTCTTTACTTACTCTAGCATAGTTCTTTATGGCTTCGGCCTTCATTTTTTCAATAGATGGCTGGGGTAAAATACTATCTGGGATCAGTTTTCGGGTGGCATTTAAAGAATCAATGAGTTGATTGGTGAGTTCCGTTAAGTCTTCAACGGTATAGGGTTTGGGTTTTAGGTATAATTGATAGGCAATTCCCTCCCTATCATAATTGAGTCCCCAAAGCAGTTTGAAAAAGATATAGAGTTTGAGGCTAAACCTAAGGGTTTTGTAGCCCGCCCATACAAACCAATCCTTGGGAAATCGGGCCCTGGCCCCTTGTAAAAAGAACCTAATCACGTTGACTATCAAGTAAATAGCCAATAACACATAGAAAATATCACCCAAGCTAAAAGGGAGTTTTCCCGTGATTTGGCGCATGATCTGCCCCAGTTTGGGATACCAATTGGTTGAATACCAGGTTTCTACCAAATGGGGAAAATAAGAAAGGGCAAAGAGCATCAGGGCTACTGCGCCCAAGAAAATCAAGGATAGGCCATGTTTTAGGGTTATATTCGCAGCGGTTCTCATGGTTGCAAATTTGCGGTTTTTATGGTTAATCCAGCACTGTTGATAAATTGCCCCGGTTTTAGTGGCGATTTTCCTTTGGCAGTTCCGTGGATTTGGCCTACCTTTGCGAGCCTTTAAAAAAAGGAGTATGAGTCATCGGAGGGAATTTGAAATAGCATTTGTGGGTTTGAAGCCGGGGATTCATGAGTACGAATACCAGATCAACGATAAGTTCTTTGCACCCTATGGCCCGCAGGATTTTGAAAACTGTGAAGCCAAGGTAAAACTGAAACTGGAAAAAAATACCGGTTTCATGCAGTTAAAATTTGACATTGACGGACGTGCAGATGTTAATTGCGATAGGTGCGGAAACGGCCTGCCCATGCAGCTTTGGGACGAGTTCAACATTATTGTGAAGAGAGTGGAAGAGCCAGACCAGATGAATGAGACAGAGGAAGATCCGGATGTATATTATATAGGTCGTGGTGAAAGTCACTTGCACCTAGCCGATTGGATTTTTGAATTTGTGAACCTTAGTTTCCCCTTACAGAAAATGTGTGCGGAATCAGAAATTGGGGGGCCAAAATGTAACAAAGAAGTGTTGGAGAAATTGAGGAAGATGGAAGAAGACGCTCAAAAAGAGCCGCCTACCACCATCTGGAAAGGACTGGATCAGTTTAAAAACCTGGATTAATTTTTTTTTAGTTTTATAAATTTCGAATTATGCCAAATCCTAAACGCAGACATTCTCAACAGCGCAGCGCTAAGAGAAGAACACACTACAAAGCACAAGAAGTGACTTTGAGCAAGGATGCTACCACTGGAGAATTACATGTACGCCACCGTGCGCACGTTAGCGAAGGTAAATTGTTCTACAAGGGCAAATTGGTTGCTGAAAAAGCACCTCTGAAAGCGTAACCTTTAGTTCAACTTACTTAGACTACCGCGCATGAATATTGGCTTGGACATGATGGGTGGAGATTTTGCACCGCTTGAAGCGGTGAAAGGCTTGAAGCAATTCTTGTCCACTGCCAGTGGTATGACCCATATTTATTGCATAGGCGATGAGGCCCAGGTGCAGCCCTTATTGGAGGAGCATCAGGTTGCATCGCCTAATTTGCATTTGGTACATGCCCCAGAAGTGATTGGTTATCATGAACACCCAACCAAGGCCCTGAAAGAAAAACAGCGCTCTTCTATTGCCATTGGATTTCATCTATTGGCTACTGGCAAGATTGATGCTTTTATCAGTGCGGGTAATACCGGCGCTATGCTGGTAGGTGCCATGTTTAGCATCAAACCCATTGAAGGCGTGCTCAGACCTTGTGTATCTGGTGTGGTTCCTAAATCAAACGGAGAAACAGGCGTGATCTTAGACGTGGGTCTAAATGCAGACTGCAAACCAGAGCAACTGAATCAGTTTGCTGTATTGGGTAGTTTGTACGCCCAACATATTCTAAATGTAGCCAACCCCAAAGTTGGTTTGCTCAATGTGGGTGAAGAAGAAGGCAAGGGTAATTTATTGGCCCAAGCTACCTTCCCTATCCTAAAAGAGAATAGCCAGATTAATTTTGTGGGCAATATGGAAGGCCGTGATATTTTTGGCACCAAGACAGACGTGATTGTCTGCGATGGTTTTACCGGAAATATTATCCTAAAAATGGCTGAGTCAGTTTATGACCTGGCCCAATTGCGCAATTTTGAACAGGACGCTTATTTTAACCGTTTCCATTATGAGAATTATGGCGGTTCCCCTGTTCTAGGTGTGGCCAAACCCGTGATCCTGGGTCATGGCATTAGTTCTGCCAATGCTTTCAACAATATGTTGGTATTGGCTGGTCAGATGATTGAGTCTGATATTTGCACCAAGATGGCGGAGAGCTTTAAAGCATCCTAGTCAACCATCTAACCAGCTTTTCCTTATTTAATTTCTTTCACTTTTTCTCCCTCGGCTTCAAACATGGCCATGAGTGAACCTGTTACATGGTCTTCATCTTTTTTGGCCAAGGTCAGGCTTAGGTCATATCCAGCTGCGCTGAAATAAATGGTAATACCATCAGCCGCGTATTCCAATTTGCTAATGGGAGCAACCTCTTTACCTGTTGTGTCTACTACCACACCAGCAAGCTCCTCTCCTTTTTTCTCAATCTTAAATACCAGTTTTACATCACCCTGTGGGGTTCCCTTGATCAAGACCTTCCAATTAGCAGCATAAAAGTCCATGGGAACTTTTGCTGGGGCTGGAGCAGGGGTTTGAGCACTGGCAGCTAGGGTTAAGAACAGACCCACCACTAGGGTCAGCAAAAAAATGCGTCTTTTCATAGTTTCAAGTTTATCGTTTGTACTTCAAAATACAGGATTTTCTCCTGATTTGGCTTTTTTGCTTCAAAATTGACCGCCATTCAGCCCTGAAAAAGCTGGGTTTGACCCAAACTAACAGCTGTTCATCACGGTAAATATCCACTCGTCACAATCCTAAAAAAAAATTTTCCGGAGCCAAAATGGCTGAAAGCCCTTTATTTACTGCATTCCAAAGCATTGCACATTAATTTGCTTAGGATATTACCTTCCTTTGGGAGGTACTATGTGTTGCACAGTACCAAATATCACCCTATCTTTGTTCTATCAAAGTAAAACAAACCAAAAACACTTAAAACAAACAACCATGAAAAAGTTCTTATTCTCAGCCCAAGTAATTGCCGTTATCGCTTTTGTTCCAGCAATCACATTTGCTTATTTGCGTAACGATGCTCCTAAAACAGAGAACACCGCCAAAGTAGAAAACAAGAATGACATGAGCGGTCAGCACCAAACTACTGGGATTATCCGTTTGGTAAAAGCCTTGTAAGATTGTCTGAATAGCTGACGTATTTTGCAGCTATTCAAAAAGACATGGGATTGATGAAAGATAAAATTTGAAGCTATGAGATTGACCAAATTGTTTACAATCCTTTGTTCTTGTGCAGCCGTTTTATGGCAGACCCAGCTATGGGCGCAGCAACCAAAAACGATCCCCCCCGCGCACCAATCCATTCAAGCAGCCACGGACCAAATTGCTGAAAAACTGGTTCAAATTAGAAGAACCCTTCACCAGCATCCAGAATTAGCTGGCAAAGAACAGCAAACCCAAGCTTTTCTAAAAGAGCATCTGTTGCAGCTAGGTTTAGAAGTGAAAATTCCCGCCAATGGCTATGGCATCATCGGTATTTTAAAAGGTGCTAAACCAGGCAAAAAAATTGCTTGGAGGGCCGATATGGATGCCCTACCCAATGATTTTCCAGACCCAGTTGATTTCAAATCAACCAAAGCCGGTGTACAACACGGTTGTGGACACGATATTCATATGGCTATAGCCCTAGGCATAGCAGAAGTGTTGTCAAAAAACAAAGCCTTATTCAATGGCACTGTCTATTTTATCTTTCAACCCGAGGAAGAAACCTTTGTTGGTGCTAAAAAAATATTGGACAATTTGGTTGCCCAATTACAACTATCAGAAATATATGGTTTACATGTAACTGCCACACCCGTTGGTCAGATCATGGTCAAAGCCAATGAAATATTTGCCTATCAAAAAAGGATCCAACTCCGTTTTCAAAATGAATTGAGTGAGGCATCTATTCAAGAAATTACCAAGCTGGTATCAAAGGGTTTGTCTAGGTCTTTACCCAATAGTCAACCCTGGGAAATGCCATCAACCGTTGACCCAAATCTTGGTCTTGCAAACCCCAATACTATTTTCAAAGATTATTGTTTTGTCAACCTTCCCTTTAGCAATGATCTTGATCATCAGGAACGCATTTTAGCTGCAGACCTATATGAAACCAATGCGGCTAATCTGGATCAAATTATTCCCAAAATCAAAGCATTGATAGCCGCAAGCCCATATGCTTCAAAGCTGCGCGCTGTCTCTATTATACAAGAAAACCCTACCATTCAAAATCACCAGCAGTTAACCCAATCTGCTATGGAAATCCTTGACAAAATTTATGGAAAAAATTATGTGGTAAGAGACTATGGTCAGGTTCCTTTTTTCAATGATGATTTTGCATATTTCCAACAAAAAATCCCAGGCGTATATTTTTTGTTTGGTGGCTCCAATTTTGAAAAAGGCATGATTGCCATGAACCATGCACCCAATTTTATGGTAGACGAAACCTGTATTGGTATTGGGGTCAAAAGCTTTGCTTCCTTATTATTAGAAAGAGCGCAATAATAACCTCTCCAATCAAACCCATACCCATGTTTAAATCAACTCAACTAATAGGTCTGGTTCTTATGGGTCTTTGTCTTGTTAGTAAAAAAAGCCATGCTCAACAGACCGCAACAAATGCATGGGTCATTCAACACGTGAATATTATTACCATGAATGAGGCCAATAGCATCATTCCCAATGCCACTGTTTATATTGCTGATCATCAGATTGTATCCATTAATGGTGCCTATCCAAAAAACGCAACCGTAATTGATGGAAAGGGAAAATGGCTGATGCCCGGATTAATTGATATGCACGTGCATACTCCTACTGATGTTGGACCCTTTGGCCTCAAATATCCTACACAAGGAGCTACTATTTTTTTTGATCTCCAAGATCAAATGCTACTTTATATTGCCAATGGTGTTAGTACCATTTTTGAATTGAGTGCCAGAGCAGAACATTTTGGACAAAGAAATGAAATAGCTAAGGGCACAGTCATTGGTCCTAGAATGGCATTGGCTGCCATGATTGATGGCGGTACTGGTCAAGGTCGCAGTGTGAATACGCCAGAAGAGGGCAGACAAGCGGTCAAAAGTGCTAAAGCAGAGGGCTATGAATTTATAAAGGTCTATGCCTATTTAAATCCGGCCACTTATTTTGCCATTATTGATGAATCCAATAAGCAAGGTCTTAAAGTCATTGGCCATATTCCAACTAGTTTTAAAGACAAATTAAAAGAGGCTTTTGTTCCTGGTTTTGGCATGGTAGCTCATGCTGAAGAGCTGACCAATTATGCCAAAGATTATTCAGATCAGGAAGCCCAAGAAATGGCGGCTCTTTTAAAAACCAATGGAACTTGGCTTTCTCCTACCCTGATTACCATGGAAGCCATTGCTTCTCAAGTCAGGTCATTAGAACCTCTGAAAGCCTTACCCAGCCTAGCTTATGTACATCCCCTATTGCAAAGCAAATGGCTTACAGCTAACAAATACAACAAAATGTCTAGCCCAGAAAATATTGCCCATTTTGAACAATACACTAGGTTCAATTTACAATTAGTCAAAGCCTGTGCTGCTGTAGGAGTTCCCATTGTAGCCGGAACAGACGCAGGAACATCAGGTGTGATTGCAGGATTTTCTTTGCCCGATGAAATGGCTTTATTGGTCAAAGCAGGTCTATCGCCGCAGGCAGCCATTGCTTCTGCTACCAAATTACCTGCCCAGTGGTTGGGTATTGACAAAGTATTGGGTAGCATTGAAGCAGGTAAATTGGCAGACTTGATTTTACTAGAAGAGAATCCCCTAAATGATATTCAAAACATCCGCAAAATTGCTGCTGTCATCATCAATGGTCAATGGTTGGATCAAGCGAGTATTCAAAAAAAGCTGCAGCATTTGGCGCAGAAAAATACCAATATGAAAGATCAGTTTGATTGGAAAACCATTACCAGTCCTAAAAAATAGTCTTGAAAAATTAAGTTTTCCTTTGTTCTTCCGCAGGTTCAAAACAATATCTTTGTTCCAAACAAGTGTTAGTTTATGTGGCTGAACAATATCCTCGAGACCATTGGAAATACTCCCCTGATTCAGATTAATAAGATCTGCAAGGACTTACCCGCAACCGTGCTGGCCAAAGTGGAATACTTTAATCCTGGGAATAGTATCAAGGACCGCATGGCCCTGAAAATGCTAGAAGTAGCTGAACAAGAAGGTAAGATCAAACCTGGTGGTACCATTATTGAAGGTACTTCTGGTAATACCGGTATGGGTTTGGCCTTAGCCGCTGTGGTCAAGGGTTATAAATGCATTTTCACCACTACAGACAAACAGTCTAAGGAAAAAGCCGATATTCTTAAAGCCGTTGGTGCAGAAGTAATTGTTTGCCCTACCAACGTAGAACCCTCTGATCCCCGCTCCTATTATTCTGTGTCTAAGCGATTGGCTACCGAAGTGCCCAACTCTTGGTACGTGAATCAATATGATAACCTTGCCAATAGACAGGCACACTATGAGCAAACAGGACCTGAAATCTGGGAACAGACAGAAGGAAAAATTACGCACTTGGTGGTAGCCAGTGGAACTGGTGGCACCATTGTGGGTACTGCGCAATATTTAAAAGAAAAAAATCCCAAGATCCAAATCTGGGCCATTGATTCTTATGGCTCATTGCTTAAGAAATATTTTGAAACTGGTGAGCTGGATCAGAAAGAAGTCTATCCCTATATCTCGGAAGGATTTGGAGAAGATTTTGTTCCAGCCAACTATGATATGAGCGTGATTGATCGCTTTGAAAAAGTAACCGATAAAGACGGTGCGGTCATGGCCAGAAGAATTGCCAAAGAAGAAGGTCTTTTCTGTGGATACAGCGCTGGGAGCTGCTTACAGGGCGTACTGCAATTAAAGGAACACTTGAAAAAAGACGATGTAGTGGTTTGTATCTTTCATGACCATGGTAGCCGTTATGTAGGAAAAATTTATAACGACGAGTGGATGATGGAACGCGGTTTCCTTGACGTGAAAACATTCAAAGACATTGTGAGTGGCCGTAGTAGTAAGCGTTTGGTGACCATCGCCCCTGGGCAAAGCGTGGCCGATGCAGTGGAATTAATGAAGAAATATGATATTGAACAAATTCCTGTAATGGAAGCTGGTGAGATGATTGGCGCGGTGTCTGAAACAGGTTTGTTTATGAAAGTATTTAGCAATCCAGAAATCAAAACGGCATCAGTGCAAAGTGTTTTAGAATCTGCTTATCCTATTGTTGCTTTTGATACGCCGGTTGAAAGACTGAGTTCACTCATCACCAAAGAAAATGGTGCGGTACTAGCCAAGGATGAAAAAGGCGACTACCATATTGTTACCAAATATGACGTGATTCAAAGCCTTGCCAAATAAGCCATGCCCCATTCTAGATTAACCGTTACTGACCAGTTGGGCAGGGAAATGCAAGTGCTATCACAACCCAAGCGGATTGTGTCACTAGTTCCTTCTCAAACAGAACTGCTCTTTGACCTAGGGCTAGACGAGGAAGTGATTGGCATTACCAAGTTTTGTATACATCCTGAAAAATGGTTCCGCAGCAAGACCAGGATTGGGGGCACCAAAGACGTGAATATAGCGTTGGTAAAATCATTGTCTCCTGATTTAATCATTGCCAATAAAGAAGAAAATCATCGGGACCAAATTGAAGCCCTGAGCAAGTTTGCGCCGGTTTGGGTGAGTGATATTGTGAATTATTCCGAGGCTTTTACCATGATTAGATCCGTTGCCCAAATAACTGGCAGAGTGGCCCATGGGCAACAATTGCTGGCCAAGATTGAAAAGGCATTTCAGCAAATGCCTGCTCATCCCCTACATCCAACTGCGGCTTATTTGATCTGGAAAGACCCTTATATGACGGTTGGAGCAGATACGTTTATCCACAATATTTTAAGCCTGGCCGGTTTTCAAAATTGCTTTGCATCTAGCCTGCGTTATCCTGAAATTACCGTTGCTGATATACAAGAAAAAGCACCCGAATACCTATTCCTTTCTTCTGAGCCCTATCCCTTCAAAATGAAACATATCAAGGCTTTGCAAGCCAATTTGCCCCATACCAAGATCCATTTGGTCAACGGTGAAATGTTTAGTTGGTATGGTAGCCGTATGCAATTTACCCCGCGATATATTGGGGAATTGTTACAATCAATTCTGTAGTTAACAGACCTAGACTGTGTATTTTTTACACAATGAAAGGATGAATTTTGGCACAAAAAACCTATCTTAGCTATCCCTAATCAATTAGCCAGTTATTAAAATTATTATATGAAAAAATACAGAGCCGGGGTCTTGTTCGGTGATGAACTAGAAGCCCTTTACAACGATGCCAAAGACAATCAGTTTGCTTTACCAGCAGTTAACACC
>CAMFKK010000052.1 GCA_945957225.1 uncultured Sphingobacteriia bacterium
CTACCAGGGTATCTAATCCTGTTTGATCCCCACGCTTTCGTGCCTCAGCGTCAATATATGCGTAGTAAGCTGCCTTCGCAATAGGTGTTCTATGTCATATCTAAGCATTTCACCGCTACATGACATATTCCGCTTACCTCCACAATATTCAAGATAGATAGTATCAATGGCAGTTCTAGAGTTAAGCTCTAGGATTTCACCACTGACTTACCTACCCGCCTACGCACCCTTTAAACCCAGTGAATCCGGATAACGCTTGCACCCTCCGTATTACCGCGGCTGCTGGCACGGAGTTAGCCGGTGCTTATTCATCTGGTACCGTCAGTTGGTCTAGAAAGACCCTTTTTCGTCCCAAATAAAAGAAGTTTACAATCCAGAGGACCTTAATCCTTCACGCGGCATGGCTGGTTCAGACTTGCGTCCATTGACCAATATTCCTTACTGCTGCCTCCCGTAGGAGTCGGGCCCGTGTCTCAGTGCCCGTGTGGCTGATCATGCTCTCACATCAGCTACTGATCGTAGACTTGGTGGGCCGTTACCCCGCCAACTATCTAATCAGCCGCACACCCATCATTAAGCGCCGTAGCTATAATAGCAATGTGATGCCACATCGCTATATTACGGGGTATTAATCCAAATTTCTCTGGGCTATCCCCCACTTAAAGGAAGGTTGTGTACGTGTTCCGCACCCGTTTGCCGGTTACCACCCAGTATTGCTACCTGTGCTGTCCCTCGACTTGCATGTATTAAGCCTGCCGCTAGCGTTCATCCTGAGCCAGGATCAAACTCTCCATTGTAAATGTTGTTTGACCTGACTTTAATCTCAAAAATAAATTCGAAAATAAAATCGATTTTAAATTCTATTTGATGCTTAAACCTTACCTGAATAATGACTTACATGTATTCAGATTTCTTCTGTTGCTTCCAAACTTTCAAAGATCTTTTAGGCCTTACTTAGCCTCCCTTTTTATCGGGTTGCAAAAGTAATAAACCTTATCATTATCACCAAAATTAATTAGAATTTTATTCCTTCTTTTTTCCAGTGAATAACTGCGTGATTTTTTTAAGAACTATCCGCTTTTTTACCGGCGGGTTGCAAAAGTAAGACGCGAATAGTTCCCCACCAAATATTTGGAGGCCTTTTGACCTAAATATTTGAAATTATTTTGAAAATTGGATGAAAAATTAATCTTAAATAGCTGAAATTCAACCAGTTAATAAGTTGCAAAATAATTTTAAAAAGGGGTGATAATATTAGGCCTGTGGAGTAGGTCCGCCAAAATGCATGGGTATTTCTACCTGTTCTAGGTCTTGAATGCTACCATTGGCCTGTTCATATCGGTCAATGTTTTCCGCCAAAGCTTTCATCAACTTCTTGGCGTGCATGGGTGTAAGGATAATCCTAGACTTGACTTTGCTTTTGGGAGTACCGGGCATTACGTTCACAAAGTCCACTACAAATTCTGCATGGCTATGGGTAATGATGGCTAGATTGGCATAAGATCCTTCTGCCATTTCTTCACTAATTTCAATGTTCAATTGTGCATTTGGTTGTTGTTCCATGGTGTTATTTTGACAAAAGTACCAAAAAAAGGGTGCCGGAAACCGGCACCCTTTAGTATCTATTAAGCTCTTAGATTAATCAACATCCCAGAACAAACGACTGCTAAATACATTGATACCAGTTGGTACGTTTGCATTTGAACCAGACTCGGTAGCTGGATAGAAGAAACGCAATGGTCTGTCTGCAGTGGTTACACCTGGAGACTGAGGGGTTACAGGCAGGTTAGACTTTCTGTATTCAGTCCAAGCTTCTAAACCACTAAAGTTTGCCAAAGCCAACCATTTCTGAATAGCAATTGCTTTTAACTTATCGGTGGAAGCAGCCCAATCAGCATCTACTTTACCGCTTGTCAACAATGCAGTGGCTTGAGTTGCAGCATTAGCTACTCCCAAAGTGCGGAAAGATTGTCTTACCCCTTCTTCATAATAAGACTGAGCGGTTCCAGGAAGCGTAACACCGCTAAAACGTTGTTTGGCTTCTGCCAAAGCAAACTGAATTTCAGCAGCAGTCATCATAATTACTGGACGATTGTATTGACCTTTAACAAACAAGCTTGGCCCAATATAAGAGGAAGCAGGTGCAGTATAACCAGAAGCTACCGCAAAAGGTACACCAACATAGTTACTTACCAATTCAGGTTGAGCACTTACGCCAGGATTACCAGTATTCTCTCCACCCTTAGCATAAGCAATACGCTTTAAACGGAAAGTATCATTGCTAGCGTTTAGTACATCAAATAAAAACTTAGTTGGTCTTGGATAACGGCCTAATGCACGTACAGCACCATTGGCATCATAACCCCAACGATCATAGATAGGGTTCAATTTACCAGCAGTTGCAATAAAGAAGGATGCACCACCAACACCAACGTCTTCACCAGTAAGGAATCCAGAACCTTCAGTAACAATTTTATTGATTTCTGTAGTGATATAGGCTTCTCTTCCAGCAACACGAGACTGGTGCATCAAAATGCGCAATTTCAATGAATTGGCAAATTTGATCCATTTGGTAGTATTACCTGCAAACATAATGTCAGCACCGGCAAAAGCACTAGCAAAAGGATTGGCTTTTAATTCTACTATTGCTGCATCTAGTGAAGTAATCAAAGACTCATAAATAGCCTTATGGTCATCAAATTTAGGAGCCAATACTTCTACTCCTTTTAAAGATTCAGTGTAAGGAAGATTACCATACATATCAGACAAAGCCTGGAATACATATGCTTTCATAACCCTTGCTGGACCTTTAAAGTATTTTTGATTGGTTGCATCTGCATTTTTCAAAACATACTCATAGTCATACAAGTTGTCAAATAAACCATCCCAATAGTTAAAATCTCCATTGGTAAACTGGTAGTTAAAAGTGGTTGTACTCAAGATATAGGAACTTGATTGAGTCCATTGACCGGACCAATAAGAACCTATTTCATTGGGGCTTACCATATTGGAAGCCGTTGTATTTAGTGCATTGGTCAATACAAATGACGGTGTTGCACTTGGAAGGCTATTTGGGTTGGTGTTAATGTCCAGATAAGATTTTTTACATCCCATGGTCATCAGCGCCACAAAAGCCAAAGCGTATAATGATTTAAATTTCATGTTCAAAAATTTTTAAAATTATAATGATCTTAGAATGTCAGGTTAACGTTGATACCATATTGTCTAACTGGGGGTGTTTGACCAGTAGTATTGATACCTTGGCCATTACCAGTTGTAAAACTGAACTCTGGATCAGTATAAAAATTGGCTTTGTCAATTATGGTAAACAAGTTTCTTCCGTAAATAGATACACTAGCACCAGAGAAAATCTTTGTTTTTCCAACCAAGCTAGCTGGAACATTCCAAGCCAAGTTAATATCACGCAATTTGATAAACCAAGCATCATTTACAAAGTTCTCAGAAATCAAACGGTAGTTATCCACCCACAAAGCGTATTCAGCTTCACGCACGTTTACATTATTGTCAGTGATTTTACCAGTACCATCTAAGTAAGCTGAATTAGGAAACACGTGAGGCACCCTGTTTTCAGTCCATTTTCCAGAACCAGTAAAGGTCATTTGACGACCTAAGTCAGAGAACATTTGGTTGCCACCACGATATTCAAAGTTAAAGGCAAAGCTAAAGTCTTTGTAAGTAAACCTAGAACCAAGACCTACCATATGACGTGGTAAAGTACCACCACGATTTGTTAATGCTGCATCACGCAAAGGATAACCGGTAGTGCTATTTACTAACCTACGACCAGAACCGTCAGCGGCATATACATATCCATCAGATTTCAACATTGGGAAACGTTGGTCTTTGATGATATTGGTATTGGCATAAGAGAATCCACTTAATAAGAACTGATTTACACCTGGATATAAGTCTACAACTTTGTTGTCATTATAGGTATAACGCAAGCTCGCATCCCATTTCAAGGCACTCTTTCTTAAGATCTGTACTTTTAAGTCTGCTTCATAACCCCAGTTCTTAGATTCACCCACGTTGATCAACAGGTTAGAGAAACCAGTTGTGTTAGGAACCTTAACAGTGATTACCTGACCTTTTGAAGTTTGGGTATAGGCAGTAACGTCTAAGTTTACGCGGTTGTTGAACAATTGGAACTCACCACCTACTTCATAAGAAGTAACAAACTCTGGTGTAAGGTTGGCATCAGGCAAAGTATTACCTACAGTCAAACCAACAATATTACCATAAGGGAATCCACCACCATTAGGATAAGTCAAATCCAAACCATATAAAGGCAGGTTATCATTACCATTTTTGTTGGCGTTGATACGCAACTTAGCATAGTTCAAAGTATTGCTCTTCAAAGAAGGAATGGCGTCTGTTGCAATAAAAGACAAGGCCAAACCATAGTAAGGATAAGACCAAGTATTAGTAGGTCTATCAGGTTTGTAGAACCTTGAAGTTGCGTCATAACGGAAAGTACCATTCAAGATCAACCAGTCTTTGTAACCGGTAGACAAATCCGCATAGTAACCATATTTACGCTCTAAGGTATTTGACTCACCACCTGTTAATTCACCCTGTCTGTTAGATACATTGTACACATCTGGTACAACTACTGAGGTAGAACCTATAGTGATAGACTTGGTTTTACGCTGATACAAACTAAATCCAAGGATTAATTTGTTAGAGAACTGACCAATGTCTTTTTTGAATTGCAATTGGAACTCATTGTTCAATACGTTCTCTGTGTTAGAATAATCAGTTACACCACCCAAGATATCAGAACCAGCACGGTTGATACCATTGTAGTCATTTGCCCAATCCCAAGGAGCTGGTACAAAAGCTTTGGTTTTTGCCCAGTCAGAATACAAGAATTTACCTGTAGTATTCTTACCAGTTCTAACGTTGTTCATCACACCCAAACGGTTGTAAATGGTCAAGAAGTTAGCTGCTTTATAAGTGATGTCAAAATTACCTTGGATATTGGCGTCTAAATATTTTTGACGGTTATTATCCTTATTAAAGTTAGGAGCTTGAATATAGTCATTGTAATATCCATTAGGGTTAGCAAATGGATTGGTTTGCCAATCACGCAATTCGTTTACAGGAATATTAGCGGCAGTATTAATCAAATCACTGTAGAAATCTGCAGAGGTTCTATCATAACCAGCTTGTGTATAAGAAGCATTAAAACCTACTAATAATTTGCCATACTCTTTGGTAGCAGACAAACGTACACCAGTACGATCACTCTTATCCAAAGGCACAATACCATTGATGCGGTTGTTCTCAACACTCATATAAAAAGTGCTGGTTTCATCACCACCTTGGAAACTAACTTGGTTATTGGTTGAAACACCAATATCATAGGCCTTTCTTCTAGCATTAGCAATCGGAGAATAAGGGATGATCCATTTTGAACCATCTTCCAATACCCTTCCTTGAATTCTTTGAGAACCATCAAAAGGATCACCATATTGTTGGTTTTCAAAAGGGCGCCAGTTTTCTTTCATACGTTCTAAGTAATCAGTTTTATAACCTGCGCTACCAAAAGATGCGGCATAGTGTGAACCACTACCATATTTATCTTGGAACTGGGGCAAGAAACTAATTTGGTCAAAGTTGGTTGAATTGCTATAAGATACTTTCAACTTTCCTTTTTGACCTTTTTTAGTGGTGATAACTATGGCACCATTGATCCCTGCAGAACCATACAAGGTTGCAGCTTGTCCACCCTTTAAGATAGAAACGTTTTCAATATCATTTGGGTTAATCAAAGCCAAAACAGTAGAAGTGGTTTGCATACCATCTAATACTACCAATGCTTCGTTATTACCAGTTAAAGAACGGTAACCACGCAATACAATTTTAACGGCTGGGTCAACACTGTTATTTACGTTATAAATAGCCAAACCAGAAACTTTACCAGAAAGTGCCTGAGCCAATTGTGGAGACTTACCTACGGTTATTTCTTCATTAGAAACCTTGGCATAAGAATAACCAATTTCTCTTTGTTTCTTACGGATACCTTGGGCGGTAACCACTACATTCTCAAGTTCATCTACTTTTTTCTGAAGAGAAATTGAAGCATTTTTAGATACTTTAGATTCAGTATCGGTGTAACCGGTAGCGCTAAAAATCAAAACTGCATTATCAGCAGCATTAATTTTGTACACACCCTTTTCGTCAGCAACGGCCACTTGGGTGCCGCCTTTAACTTTTACGGTTGCATAAGGGATTGGATTACCCTTGTCATCTTTCACTGTTCCCGTGTGGGGGGAGACCTGGGCAACTGCTACCATGCTAAAGCATAGCATCGCTACCAGGAACGATTGAAGCGTTTTTCTCATTTAGTTTAGTTTTAAAGTGCCCTGCAATATAAAAAATTAACTGAAAAATGTTAAAGAATAGCCAACAAACTTTTAACTAAACTTAATAAAAAGGGGCTCAAAAAAGCAAATTATGCTACATTTAAATTAATAACAAACTGATTAACAATCAGTTGATAAATTTAAAAATTCAACAGTCTTTTTTATTAAAATTTGTTAAAATTGTTAACACCCTAGGTTAAAAACACCAAAATTACTCAAAATCACATTATAAATAATAAGCATATTAATTTTATTACACTAATTTTATAGACTAAATTTTAACCCCCCCTAAAATTAGATCATAGTGCTCATTTAAACCAATTATCCGTTTCAATTGTCACAAACAAAACAGTAGTAAAATTCAGCCAATCCATTGCATTAAAAGTCTCAAAAACTAAAAAACCAAAAATTGGGGGCTTTCAGATATTTTTGCAGCATGTTAGTATTAGACGGCAAATTGGTATCGGGTTCTGTAAAAGAAAGCCTGAAAGCTGAAACAACAGCTTTATTGGAAAAAGGGTATCGCGCTCCGCATTTGGCCGCCATTTTGGTGGGAACCAATGGTGCAAGTGAAACCTATGTAGCTTCTAAGGTCAAAAACTGCGAAGACATTGGATTTGTCTCTAGTTTGGTACGTCTTGACGAAAACGTAGACGAAGCTACCCTGCTTTCAACCATTGCCCAATTAAATGCTGACCCAGGTGTAGATGGGATTTTGGTGCAGTTACCCCTGCCCAAACAAATCAATGAACACAAAGTGATTGAAGCCATTGATCCGCGCAAAGACGTAGACGGATTCCACCCTTCAAGTGCTGGCAAACTTATGCAGGGCTTGCCCAGTTTTATTCCCGCAACACCTTATGGTATCATGCTCATGTTAGAGTTTTTTAACCTACCTACCAAGGGCAAACACGCTGTTGTTATTGGCAGAAGTAATATTGTAGGCAGACCCATGAGCATTTTGCTGAGTAGTAATATACCAGGAGGCAATTGCACCGTAACTGTTTGTCATTCACATACACCCAATTTAAAAGAAATCTGCCTGCAGGCCGATATTTTGGTAGCAGCATTGGGCCGTCCAGAATTTGTGAAAGCAGATATGGTTAAACCTGGAGCAGTGGTGATTGACGTGGGTATTACTCGAGTGGATGATCCTACTGCTAAAAAAGGATTCAGAATCAAGGGCGATGTGGCTTATGCCGAAGTGGCTCCTTTAAGTTCTGCAATTACACCAGTACCGGGTGGTGTTGGTCTGATGACCATTGCCGGATTGCTCAAGAACACTTTACAAGCTTATAAAACCAATAACGGCATCGTTTAAGCAATATCCATGGATTTAAACAATACATCATTACCTGTGATGGAAGCTTTTTATACCCTACAAGGTGAGGGTTACCATCAAGGAAGGGCTGCCTATTTTATCCGCTTGGGCGGATGCGATGTGGGTTGTGTATGGTGTGATGTAAAAGATAGTTGGGATGCCAGCAAACATCCACAACAAACTATTGAACAAATAGTAGGTGAAGCCATAAAATATCCTGGAAGACTAGCTGTAATTACTGGTGGGGAACCTTTATTACACCCACTTGATGCATTAACACTGGCACTTCATGATGCGGGTTTTGAAACCAATATTGAAACATCAGGCTCCTCTCCTATGAGTGGACAATGGGATTGGATTTGTTTGTCTCCCAAAAAATTCAAAGCACCTGTTCCTTCCAATCTGCCTCTAGCCCATGAATTAAAAGTGGTGATTTTTAATACGCACGATTTTGAATGGGCAGAAAAGCACGCCGCACTAGTATCTCCTACTTGTAAATTATACTTACAACCTGAATGGGATAAAGCCGCCCAAATCACGCCCTTGATTGTAGACTATATTAAAGCCCATCCCCAATGGGAATTGAGTTTGCAAACCCATAAGTACATCAATGTTCCATAGATTTCCATGGAATTTTAACAAACAGCATTGTTGAATTTGACGGAACTTTCCCGCATCATTTTTAAACCATGCAGCAATTTTCAGCTTTTGTTTTTCTATTATTCTTGGGTCTATATTCCAATGCGCAATCTTATAACCCTGACAAAATAAAACCCAAGGCCCTAGATCAATATGACCAGGCAGTGGAATATTTAAAAGCAGGAGAGATTAGAGAAGCCATTCCTGTATTACAAAACTGTATTTTAATAGATAGCAATTATGTAGACGCTTATTTGTCTTTGGCAGCAGCTTATGGACAGTTAAAACAATATGCCGCTAGTATTAAACTTTATGAAAAAGCAAGGGATAAAGACAGTCTTTATTTTAAAGTATACCAATTACCCTATAGTATTAATTTGGCAGGTGCCGGGCGTTTTCAAGACGCTTTGAACCAAGTAGACAATTTTATACAACTACCCAACTTAGGAGATAGAAGTAAGAAAGCAGCACAGTACCGCAAACGCTGTTATAGCTTTGCTTTGGACTATGCCAGCAAACATCCGGATCAAGACAAGTACCAATTTCTACCCATCAATTTAGGAGACAACGTAAACTCTCCTTTTGCAGAATATTATCCCAATGTAACCGTAACAGATAGCTTATTAATTTACACACGGGCAGGTGATCATCAACGGGAAGATTTTATGGAAAGCAAATTTGATGGACGCAAATTTGGTTTATCGGAACCCATTAAAGGTGAGATCAACATAGAACCCAAAAAAGGCGCTATCACTGCATCACAGGATGGGGAATGGATTTTATTTGCTGGACAATTTTCTGGTCAGGGATTTGGCAATTATGATATATATAAATCGGTGTATACCCCAACCGGTTGGAGTGAGCCAGAAAATTTGGGTAAAAATATCAATACCGAATTTTGGGAAAGTTCACCCAGCTTGAGTCCTGATAACCGGGTATTATTTTTTAGTAGCAATCGGCCAGGGGGCTATGGAGGTAAGGACTTGTACATTAGCTATCGCGATAGCAATGGCAAATGGTCTGCAGCCCAAAACCTAGGACCAGAGATCAATACAGCCGGTGATGAACTAGCACCATTTATACATCCTGACAATCAAACCGTTTATTATACATCTGATGGTTTGCTTGGATACGGCGGTTCTGATTTGTATTTATTGCGCAAGAATGCTGCGGGTGAATGGGGCAAACCAGAGAACCTAGGTTATCCCATTAATACCATTGAAAACGAAGGCAGTTTGGCCGTATCGGCCGATGGTCTAAAAGCATATTATGCTTCTGATAGATCAGATAGTAGAGGAGACTTGGATCTCTATCAATTTGATATGCGCCCAGACATTCGTCCCTTTAGAACCATCTATGTAAAAGGAATGGTTACAGACAAACAAAATGGAAAAGGCATTCCATCCACGGTAGAATTAACAGACAACGAAAGCAATCTGGCTTTGATGAAAATTCAAACCGATGAAAAAGGAGCATACTTCATTACCTTACCACTTGGAAAGGATTATACATTTACCGTAAACAGAAAGGGCTATTTGTTTTATAGTGAAGTTTATGCAATGAAACAAAAAGAGGCCGATAGTGTCTATGTAAAAAATATTGCCTTACAACCGGTCTTACTCAATGCCAGTTTTGTTTTTAGTAATGTTCAATTTGCCAATAATAGTTTTGAACTTCCCAATACTGGTTTGATTGAATTGGAAAAACTATTACAAGTATTACAAGAAAATCCATCACTCAAATTACAGATCAGCGGACATACAGATAATAC
>CAMFKK010000053.1 GCA_945957225.1 uncultured Sphingobacteriia bacterium
GAGATAGGCTCCGGTCTCGTGGGCTCGGAGATGTGTATAAGAGACAGGAATAAGGGCATCATGATTGCGGTAATACAATCCCACAATCAATTGCTGATAACCATCACCACTAAGGTTTCTGTTGGCATTAAATCCAATTAGCGTTTCCCAACTGCTTCCCATCTTACTCACGTAAACATTGGGGTTCACTATCCAGAGATCCTGTAATTTAATCCCAGCATTTAGAAATGCACTATATCTTCTATTTAATTGGCTATTGCTGATAGATGGATCAAAAAAACTTTCTTTTGGGGTATTCACATGACCAATACTTACTCCTGCATTTACATAGACATTATCAGAAGGAAAATAAGCATAGTTTAAACCAACCTGCATATCAAGATAACCAGTTTGGCTATAGGCAAAAGGTTCATTACTTGGAATGGTTATATCAAAAAATTGACCATTCCATTGGTTGTCAAAACTGAGTTTACTAATGTCAACCCGTTTGTTTACATATCCCAAAGAAAATCCACCACTTAATAAGGAATTGTATCCAATCATTTGGTGATAAGCTACAGAACCATAAACCCCTGTAGAACTTAGGTTTCCCGAACCCGCAACGTCCTTGATAATAGAGCCACCAAGACCCATCCAACCATTTTCAAATCTATTTCCAAATGCTTTTATGTCTCCCCAGATGCCCATGGTTTTATAGGGAGTTCCTACATTGGCCCATTGGTTGCGGTAATTACCTCCCACTCTATAATCATAGTCTGGGTTAAAACCAGTGTTGGCAGGATTGATTAATAGGGGTGCATTAAAATACTGAGAATAATGCAGGTCCTGAGCTTGCGTAGATACACCTACCAAGAGCATTAAGCCTAAATAAATATATTTGATTCTTTTGTTGATCATATCATTATCTCAATAAAGTAATATCCCCTTTTTTAACCAATTTCTCTTTTGAACTAAATACAATTTGAACCGTGTAGTGGTATACATCTTGAGCCATGAGTCTTCCATTATAGGTACCATCCCATCCCTCATTTGGATCTGCTGTAGCAAATACCTGATTACCCCAACGATCATAGATTCTCCATGTCATCTGTTCTATACCAAATCCCCTTACATAAATTTTATCATTCTTACCATCCCCATTGGGTGAGAATGCATTTGGTACATCCATGATAGGATTAATGGTTACAGGAATTGACTGACAGGTAGTATCCGTACAACCTCCTGCATTAAATGCTACCAAACAAGCATTATAGGTATTCGTAGCAGGATAAATATGTCTCACTGTAGTATCCAGTCTAGTAGTGATAACAGAATCTCCGTCTCCAAACAACCATTTGTATCTCACAGCTCCTACAGAACTATTAGTAAAGCTAACGGCTGTATTGGGCTCGGTTGGTTGTGGTGAATAACTATAAAATGCAGTTGGCTTATTACTCACTGCAAGCGTAAATCTGGTAGTATCTGTTTTGTTACAAGTGTTGGTATCATTGGCTATCAGTACTATTTGATAAGTACCAACTGTTGAATAAAAATGCGTTGGACTGGTTTGGGTAGAAGTGGTACCATCACCAAAATCCCAAAGAAAATCTGTACCAGCTAAGGAAGTATTGGTAAACAAAGCATTATAAGGTGCACAACCTACCGCAGGTGTGGTAAACTGGGCTTTCACATTGGGTGAAATCCTAATTTGTAAGGTTACTGTATCTGAATGATTACAATAATTGGTATCAGTCAACACCAGTTTTACATCATAGGTACCAGCTACTGCATAAGTATGTGTCACAGCTTGGGTGCCTGTTGTCTGAGTACTACCATCACCAAAAATCCATAGAAAAGAATTGGCCTTAAATGGTTTTGCTGGTACCGTAACTGGTGGGCTACTGGTATTGGTAAACAAATAACTGAGCGATGCACAAGGGGGTTGTTTGGCAGCTGTAAAACCTAAAATGGCTTCATCATTACGCACCCTCAAATTCACATAAGAACTGTCAGCAATATTGCAGGAAGAAGAATCCACAGAAATCAGCTTGACCCTATAGACGCCAATATTATTAAAGATGTGTGTGGTCTTTGGAACCCTGGTGGTATCTCTTTTAGAACCATCATTATAATCCCATATATAGAGTTGACCCATGGCCAATGAATCTTCAAAATCTACAGAGAGCGGCACACATCCAGAAGTATCTCTTGGTCTTCCTTTAATGGAAGCTACTAGATCAGAACCTACACCCGCTAAATTGAAGGCAATCTTTATAGCAGCCAAGTTACAGCCCCCGCCTGCAGCGGCATTTAGCGCATTGTTATTGGGTCCCCAAACCCCTGCCGATGTTGGAAATCTTGCACCACCACCACAGTTGGCACAAACGGATTGATAGATAATTCCATTGCGGTCAAAACGGCTAGTACCACCATCTACGTGATCGGGATACCCACCCCCATTTTGTCCATAGAAACTACCATATTTTAAACTGTTGGCATTTTTCTCTAACACAATAAAATAAAAGTCACTACCATCTGTAGTTCCTAAAACAGCATCAGGGGTAACAGACAAACCTCTGGTTCCTGCACTGGCCGGATAACTACCTTCTGTATTTCCAAGACCACCCCAACCAGACACATAAATATTTTCACAACGATCAATCAAAAATGCCGTTGGCGATATATTGGGCACAGATGCATTGGTCCCAAAATTGGTACTAAAAATAACCGTATTTACATCAGCATTAAACTTGGTAATAAACTGTTTACCACCTGCTTGGCTAAAGACCGCATTTTGCACCGGAATATTTCCAGTGGTGGTTCCCATGATGTAGGGAAAACTGAATTTGTCAAACTGAATTCCATAAATCACATCAATGCCATTGGTACCAAAATAACTGCTTTTCTTGAGCACCCCATTGTTGTCAAATATGCTTACAAATCCATCACAAATGCCCCCTTGAAAACTAGACTGGTACATGCCCGATTTGTCTCCAAAAAAATCACTACTTGCCGTTGCACCAGCTACATAGATATCTCCATTGTCAGGCTTTAAGGCCAAAACAAAGGCTGCATCGTCTTCCCCACCACCCAAAAATGTAGAGAAGATGGGAGTAGCAAGGGTTGGAGAAAATTTCATGACTACACCATCTTGTGCTCTTCCATTTGCCGCACTTCTACCACCATTATTTGGTTGAGCAGCATTGAGTACCGGAAAATTTACAGACTGCGTACAAGAAGACAGATAAATATTTCCCGCTTCATCAACAATCACTTCACTTCTACCATCATCACCATAGTTTCTATCAATAGATTGGCCATAACCAGAACTAATAATTTTTGGTTTTACATTGACCCCATCATCCGCATTTCCACCAATAATCCTAGACCCAATCAATCCAGTTCCGTTGCTATTCAATTTGGTTAATACAATATCAGTAGCACCACCAACACCCATTCTGGTATAGGTATTGGGATAATCAGTAGACGTGGTTCTACCTGCAATGACAAGATTTCCTTGACCATCCACTATCATACTATGTGGTTGGTCACTACCTGTTCTTCCTCCAATATAAGTAGCGTAAATTCTGTTAGCACCAGTGGGATCAAATTTGATGATCCCCATATCATAACCCGTTAAACCCTGATTGGTAGCGCCACCACTAAAATTGGTATTATAAGCGCCATTGCTTACCGGAAAACCATCCCCAAAAACCACACCCCCAGCATAAAAATTTCCCTTATTGTCATAAGTAGCCGTAAACCCCCAGTTACTAGCAGAGCTACCAGAGAAAGTAGAAAAAATCAAAGGGTCAATGACCAAGGTTTGATTTTTGTTAATGGGGTCATTAATTTGAAAGCGTACAATATTACCTTTTAACACAAAGCCAGAAGCAACGGGCTTTCTACCATCATGGGTTAATTGAAAAGAAACAGGTTCTTGCTCAACAATATCTTTTACGGAAGTTTTGATTTGCAAATTTCTTCCTGACATTTTTAGGTCAGTAGCGCCATCTATATACATGGCAATATTGGCTGGATTTCCGCCAGGATGCACAATAAATTCATACTTGATTTGTCCATTAGAAGAATAGTATCTTATGTCAATATTGTTGTACAAATTTTTATAAGTAACTGCCGTAAACACTTTGCAATTTGATACCCATTTACTAGGGTCATTACCAATAAAGTAATTATTCACGGTTGGCATGGCTTTGTCCGGAACTGCCTGCGGCGATGGGTTGGCATTTAAAAAACTTACCTCATAAACATGCCCACGCAGTTGTTGTATTTTTGTACCTCCCGCACTTGCACCCCCACCAGTTCCTCCATGACCATCGTCTAAATGTTGATCAGACAATGCCGTTTTTTGAATGGGGTTTGCAATGGTTGCATTGTGTTTGTGACTATTGATAGCAGCCAAATCATCTCCATGATAGACCAACATTCTGTATCCACCATCTGCTTTAATGGCAAATGCCCCATCGCCCATATCACCTTTGAATTTGATTTGTTTGTCCCATTGCCCCTTGTTCTCTACAAATTCCAAATAGCTTTGGGCAAGTAACCGCTCAGATGCAGCTACCAGCAGTAATAACATCAATATCCTTCCTATTGCTTTCAACAGTTTTTATTTTAAGATACGTACTAATCCTTCCCTGATGCTTATCAAACTGTTAAGAATCAAGAAATCTTGCTCCACCCGTTTTTACCTTTCTGTGATTGAAGGTAATTTCTCAATTGCAAATTCTTTGCCAATAACAGTTCAGGGTCATCCTCCACCAGCTTTTCAGCGGCTAATCGGGCTTTTTCAAGTATCCCTTTATCATTAACAAGACTAGCCAGTTTAAAGTTCAGTGCCCCACTCTGTCTGGTGCCCTCAATATCGCCGGGACCGCGTAATTCCAAGTCTTTTTCGGCAATCTTGAACCCGTCATTGGTGGCACACATGATCTTGATACGTTCCCTAGCTTCCTTACTGGCTTTGACACTCGTTAATAATATGCAAAAACTTTTTTCAGAGCCCCTTCCCACCCTTCCTCTGAGCTGGTGTAACTGACTTAGGCCAAATTTTTCTGCACTTTCAATGACCATCACGGAAGCATTGGGTACGTTTACACCCACTTCAATCACGGTGGTGCTGACCATGATTTGGGTATCTCCACTCACAAAACGGGCCATATTGGTTTCTTTCTGATCCGCGGGTTGGCGCCCATGTACCATACTGATCCTATATTTTGGTTCTGGAAAAAAGCTCTTGACCTGCTCATAGCCCTGCATCAGGTCTTCAAAACTGAGCTTCTCACTTTCTTCAATCAGTGGATAGATAAAATAAATTTGACGCCCTTTTTCCAATTCGGTTTTGACAAAATCCATGACTGATGCCCTAGCCGTTTCAAAGCGATGCACGGTGGTAATGGGAATTCTTCCGGGTGGTAATTCATCCATCACAGAATAATCCAAATCGCCATAGGCAGTCATGGCCAAGGTTCTGGGAATAGGTGTTGCTGTCATGACCAGCACATGGGGAGGTAATGCCGCTTTGGCCCAAAGTTTGGCCCTTTGTGCCACCCCAAAACGATGTTGCTCATCTACAATGACCAACCCTAAATTTTTAAACTGTACCACGTCTTCAATCACGGCATGGGTACCCACTACAAAATGTATGGTATCGTCCAAAAGCCCTTGCAGTATGCGTTTGCGCTCCTTGGTCTTGGTGCTACCCGTAAGTAATGCAATTTCAACAGGCATTTCTTTGAGCAAATCACTCAAGCCTTTATAGTGTTGTTGGGCCAGGATTTCTGTGGGCGCCATCATGCAACTTTGATAGCCATTATCGGCTGCCAATAACATGGACAGTAATGCCACAATGGTCTTTCCACTTCCCACATCGCCCTGCAACAAACGATTCATTTGTCTGCCCCTAGCAGTATCGGTTCTGATTTCTTTTAAGACCCTTTTCTGTGCCCCAGTTAATTCAAAGGGCAGGTATTTGGCATAAAACTCATTAAAGATCTCTCCCACTTTTTCAAATACCACGGCACGGCTGGCGCGATGTCTTTGGAGTCTGGTCAAATTCAATCGCACTTGTGCTATAAAAAACTCTTCAAATTTTAATCGGTGCATGGCTGCTTCAAACCCCTTGGCCGATTTGGGATAGTGGATCTGACAATGCGCTTCATACCTATCCATGAGTCTTAGTTCCTGCACAATGGGAGCAGGAATATTCTCCATCAACTCATCGGGATGGAGTTGTGAGATCAGGGTATATGTGAGTTTGCCTATCTGTCTGCCATTCAAACCCCTCACTTTCAGCTTTTCCGTGCTGGGATAGACCGGCTCTAAAAATGCCTGCCCTCCTGCTTTGGCAGGAACAAAGGATTCAATCTCTGGATGAACAATCTGGGGTTTGCCATTAAAAAATCCGGTTCTGCCAAAGACCAGGTATTTGGTGCCTGGCACCAGGTTTTTCTGCACCCAGCTAATGCCCTGAAACCAGGCCAGTTCTAGGATGCCCGTATCGTCTTTGAGCTGGGCCACCAGTCTGCGCCCCCTTTTCTCGCCAATGGTATCTAGGTACATGAGGGTTCCCACTACCTGAATAAATTCCGTTTCGGGGCGGATCTCTCCAATCTTGCTAATCTGGGTCTTGTCAATATGCCTATTGGGAAAATGGTTGAGCAGGTCTCCAAAAGTGAAGATCTCCAGTTCTTTTTTGAGCAGATCGGCCCGCAAGGGCCCAACACCCTTGAGGTATTCTATAGGAGACTGTAATATGTAATTGTTCTGACTAATGGCTCAATTTCTACTACTGCAATGTTACTAAATGCCTCGTTCTCGTCATCCATGAATCTTTTGCCCCCTTTGCTTATCTTCGCCGCATGGCAAAAGAGGTTGTTTTAAGTGGAATCAGGCCTACGGGCTTTCTGCACCTAGGAAATTATTTTGGTGCCATGCGTAATTATGTGCGCATGCAGGATGAGTATAACTGTTATTTTTTTGTGGCCAATTGGCATAGTTTAACCACCCACCCCGATACCAGTGAGTTACGCAATAGCGTGAACCGTGTGGTGGCTGAGAATATTGCTTGTGGATTGGATCCAGAAAAAGTGGCTTTGTATATTCAGAGTGACCTGCCCGAGATTGCAGAACTCTATTTGTATTTGAATACAATGGCTTATAAGGGAGAATTGGAGAAAACCACCACTTTCAAAGAGAAAGTGCGTTTGAGCCCAGATAATGTGAATGCAGGATTACTTACCTATCCAGTACTGATGGCTGCCGATATCTTAATCCATCGCGCTGTTAAAGTGCCCGTGGGTAAGGATCAGGAGCAGCATCTAGAAATGGCCAGGAATTTTGCTGAGCGATTTAACCACCGTTATGGAGATGTCTTTCCATCGCCGCAGGCATTTAATTATGGTACAGAACTGGTGAAAATTTTGAGTCTGGATGGCAATGGCAAAATGAGCAAGAGTGAGAACCAAATGAATACCATTTTTTTGGCCGATGAAGACGAGCAGATCCGCAAAAAAATCATGAAGGCCAAGACCGATGGTGGCCCGCTTACCCCCAACGCTGTCAAACCCGATTATATTGAAAACCTCTTCACCCTTATGCGTCAGGTTTCTACCCCAGATACCGTGCAAAAGTTTGAAGATGACTTTAACAATAGTTCTGAAGGCAATTGTATTATCCGCTATGGCGATTTAAAAAAGCAACTGGCGGCTGATATGGTGGAATTTGTTGCCCCCATTAGGGCCAAAGCGGCCGATTTACAGGCCAACCAGGAACTATTAAAGAAAATCACCCGTCAGGGGGCAGAAAAAGCACGTGCCAGTGGGGCTGAAACCCTGAGACTGGTTCGAGAAGCCATAGGTATGAATTAGGTCCTTTATTTTAAAGGATTCCATTCAAAATCTTTTCATTAAGTTCGTTCACTTATTCCAATTTTGTATTTTCATTATCATGGCAAAAGCTAAGAAACCAAAACACGTAGCGGTAGCAGGCAATATCGGGGCTGGAAAGACCACCCTTACAGAAATGTTGAGCAAGCATTATCGCTGGATTCCCCAGTTTGAAGACGTAGATCATAATCCTTATTTGATGGATTTTTATGAAGACATGCCTCGCTGGAGTTTCAACCTACAAATCTATTTTTTGAATAGCAGGTTGGCGCAATTGCTAGAAATACATCATGGAACTGAAACCGTGATTCAAGACCGTACCATTTTTGAAGACGCAAACATATTTGCACCCAACTTGCACGAGATGGGCTTGATGAGCAAAAGGGATTTTGATAACTACTATCAATTTTTCCAGACCCTCAAAACCATGGTACAACCTCCTGATTTGTTGATCTATTTAAAATGTTCTGTTCCTACTTTGGTATCACAGATTCAAAAAAGAGGACGCGAATACGAAGAGAATATTCGGCTAGATTATTTGAAAAGATTGAACGAGCACTATAACCGCTGGATTGATTCTTATAAAGAAGGTCCATTATTGGTGATTGATTGTGACAAAAATAAATTTGCCGAGAACGAAGAACATTTTGGAGAAATCATTAGCAAAGTAGACAGTACTTTGTTTGGATTGTTTTAACTTGAATCTATAATTACCGCCTCTGTTACGCTTATTGATGAGTCTGCCTGGAATGGCTTAATTCTTCACAGTTTTTTTTATCCCGTAAATGGGACTGTAAAGTCATTTTCCAAACTTTAATCAATTAACATGTTTTATATAGAATCTCAACGTCTGCGATTGATTCCGCTGACCAATGAAATGTTTCAATCCTGCTTAAAAGACAGAGCCGCTTTTGAAACCAGTCTTGGCCTGATCCCCTCTCAAATGGAAGTGGATGCGTTTTTTAAAAAAGAATATGATGATGCAGTAGTTAATTATTGGCTACCAAATTTAGCAGCATATCCCGATCAATACTTGTGGATTACCAATTGGGAAATTGTTTCCTTAGAACATAATACCATCATTGGAGGCATTGGTATGGGTGGTCTAAATATGGTAGATGGTGAAGCCACAACTGGGTATATGATTGACAAAAAGCACTGGAATAAGGGCTATGCTACAGAAGCATTGCTTTTAATTTGTGACTGGGCTTTTAGTCATCCACAGGTACTAAGTATCAGAGCCAATACTTTAATAGATGGCTATGCCTCACAGCGCGTGCTCATTAAAGCTGGATTTGTTCAAATAAGTGCTGAGGAAAAAGAGCTCGTTTTCAAAAAACTCCGTTAAGGATGCATTCCCCACTTTGACTGCAAAGTGGGGAATTTTATTTATGAGTAACTATTAACAAAACACATTGATTCCAGCAATAAATCCTTTATTTGTAAAAATGCTGCCATGAGAAAAATCTTTGTTTGGATCTTTCAGTTGAAGGGATGGAAAATGGATGTAAACCTGCCTGAGGGATACAAAAAATGTGTGGTCATTGCAGCACCCCATACCAGCAATTGGGATTTTCTCTATAGCCTTGCCGTATTTTTCAAACTAGAAATTCCTGTTCGGTTTTTGGGAAAAAAAGAATTGTTTCGCTGGCCTATTAAATCATTCTTGGAAAACCTTGGCGGCATGGCCGTACACAGACAGAAGAACAATCGCTTGGTAGATGATATGATTCAGCTATTCAAAGACCATGAAGAGCTGATGCTGATGATTCCAGCAGAAGGTACCCGCAGTTTGGTCAAAAAATGGAAGACCGGCTTTTATCATGTGGCCCTTGGCGCCAATGTTCCAGTACTCTTGGGCTATTTAGACTATGAAAAAAAACAAGCAGGTTTTGGTCCCCTACTCTATATGACAGGAGACCCCATAGCAGACGCCAATGCCATCAAAGATTTTTACCGAGGCATTCAGGGAAAGCATCCCGAGCAATTTGATTTGGATGGATTGATTTTGGAATAACAATTTAGAGACCAGCATAGGCAGACATCCAATTGGCCCACCATTTCCAATCTCCTACCAAGTTTTGGCTGATTAGCATGAAAGCTACTCCAACAATCCCTATTAAATAGATTGGGTATATTTTCCCTTTTTTATGGTCATCCCAAAGTAAAACACAAAGGATCAATACCTGTCTCTTATACACATCTCCGAGCCCACGAGACCGGAGCCTATCT
>CAMFKK010000054.1 GCA_945957225.1 uncultured Sphingobacteriia bacterium
CGGCAATTCTACTTTGTGCAGCTGAAAGATCGTTGTTGCTATTGTCCAATATTTTTCCAGCATTTTCTACAGCAAACTTACTATCGTCTAACTGTTTGCGCGTTATGGCTTCACTATTGAATAAATTCTGATCTCTTTGTAAATCATCCTGTGCCTTTTTCTTTCTCAATTCACTGATGTCAATATTGCCCTTATTTACTTTTAAAGAAACAATGGCATTGTTCAAAGCAGCTTTGGCATTGACAATATCTGTTTCTGCTAGGGCAAAATCTGCCTGCATTTCTTGTAATTGTTGTTGTAGTTCAGCATCATCCAATTCAACCAAGAGATCTCCAGCTTTTACGCTATCGTAATCTTTTACTGCAATGGATTTTACATATCCTGCTACCCTAGGAAGAACGGGCGTTATTTGTGTTTCAATTTGCGCATTGTCTGTTGTTTCATGCGTTAAAACAAAATGAATTTTTTGGTAACCAAAATAACCTGCTACCAGTAAAATCAAACCTACGATGATGAATTTTACGGGGCTTTTTGGCTTTTTTGTGTTTGTTTGTTCCATGGGTCTTGGTTTAAATGTCTTTTTCAATGAGCAGTTGCGCGTGGATCATTTGTTTTAAATGCTGAATCAGTCTTTTCTTAAATTGTGGGTCTTGATAAGGATTGTTGTCAGAATCCTTATTCATGAGCATATTGCACAAGGTTCTGGATTGCATGACCTGGTTAATTGTGCCAATGATGGAGGAAAAAACCAAGGGCGGGTCCACTTTTCTAAATTGCTTTTTACGAATCCCTTTTTCTATAATGGCCACTACATTTTGGGTATTCTTTGCAAAAAGACTAATCACATTTTGGTGAAGTGCTTCTCTTTGAGAAACCAACAGTTCCTGTTGCAAAACACGATGGAATTCAGGCTGTGACAAAAATCTGCCTACATAGTCTTCTATGATTTGGTCCAGTTTCTCTATTTCTGTAAGTGATGAATCTGCCTCAACCACTTCAATTCTGTTGCGCATATAGCTGGCCTTATGCTCCAGCATGGTTTCAAACAATTTCTCTTTACTGCCAAAATAATAATTGATCATGGCAATATTTACATCGGCCCGTTGGGCCAATTGGCGTATAGAAGTTCCTTCAAAGCCATTGGTGGCAAATAGTTCCACCGCCACTTCCATGATATGTTCCCTTTTGTCGTTGCTCATTTGAATAAACTGCTGCAAATATGCGAAGAATTCAGATATTAAACAAACGTTTAATTAACTTTTAATCCCCAATTGGAAACTAACAAGTTTTTAAAGGTTTTCATTATGTTTGATGCTATCAACTGATTGACCAACCAACTACTAACTATGCGCAAATTCATATTAGCCCAATTATTGTTTTTTTACTTCTCCTATTCAGTTAATGCTCAAGCGCCTCAATCCATTCCAGGATTCACAGGGTATGCGGTACCTGCAGAGTCTTGGAATAGTAAACTATTTGATGCCCAAAAAGGGGTTAGTAATTGGACCAATCTGCAACAGCAATTAGAATACCATTTCTATCTTAGAAATACTGGTTCCCTTGAATTATCTATTCAAGTGAAAAATCCAGAAGGCCCCTCCAAATTGCAAATCTTCTTTGACAAGCAGCCATTTGTAGTAACCGTTCCTAGATCAGAGAAAACTATTTCCTTGAAAATTGGAAGGATAACAATCAAGGATACTGGTTTTCATGCTTTGCATATAAAGGGCTTGAGTAAAACAGGAAAGACAATTGCTGAAATTGCCAGTATTGATTGCAAAGGTCCTGCAACTATGGGCATGCATTTTAACCAAAAAGAGCGCAGAAATGCGGCATCAGTTCATTTACGTTATCCTATTTCAGATACCACCAAAGTAATTGCTTTTTACAACGAGTTGACTATACCAGCTGGAGCCGATCAAGTGCATAGTTATTATATGGCCAATGGATTTGCCAGGGGCTATTTTGGTATTCAAGTCAACAGCGAAAAAGAAAGAAGAATCATATTCTCTATTTGGGATGCTGGTAATGAAGCCGTAGATAGGGCTAAGGTTGCGGACAGTAATCGCGTACAGTTATTAGCCAAGGGCAATGGGGTAGTGGCCAATGATTTTGGTAATGAGGGTACAGGAGGACATAGTCATTGGGTATATCCATGGAAAGTAGAACAGACCTATCAATTTTTGGTAACAGCCCTTCCAGATAGTGCTTCATCATCTACTATTTACACTGGATATTGTTATTTGCCAGAACAACAACAATGGAAATTAATAGCTGCATTTAAAGCCCCAAAAGATGGAAAATGGTTAAGGAATCTATATTCTTTTAATGAAAATTTTGTTGGAGTAAATGGGCAATTACAACGTAAGGCCCTATTTGGCAATCAATGGATTCAGAGAGAGAACGGATCCTGGCAAGAATTGACCAATGCTAGCTTTTCTTATGATGCTACTGGTAAAGCAGGCGATAGGATTGATTATGGAGCTGCAGTAAAAGAGGGACAATTTTATTTATGGAATGGTGGATTTGAAACAGCTTCTGCTGTATATGGACAAGTCTTTACACGCCCTTCTTTTCAAAAAAGACCCACCATTGATTGGAGCAAGAATGCAGATAGTGCGGTTCAAATGAAAAAGGATTATGATCAATTGAATAAAGCCATTCAAGAAAAAACCATAGATACAACCGGAACAATTGATGGGATTTATTATAAAATCTTAAAAGAAGGAACTGGTCCAATGGTACTTTCTACAGATACATTGAGTGTTTTTTACAAAGGTTGGTTGTTTAAAGACGGAATGGTTTTTGACCAGACAAAAGATAAACCAGCCAATTTTCCTTTGAAAAGGTTAATTAAGGGTTGGCAGTTGGGGCTTCAAGCTTGCAAGGTAGGCGGAACAATAAGATTATATATCCCTTCTGTTTTGGCATACGGGATGAGAACCAGGAGTAAGCTCATAGCGCCAAATCAAATCTTGGTATTTGACATAGAAGTACTATCTGCCAAAAAATAAAAGGATTTCATCATACCAGTTTTTTTGTACATTTATAAAAGAATTGAAAATCACTTTATACGTTTCAAATCAAGACTATGTCTCAGTCAAAAATGCCCCTTCCCAACATTTTAGTTGTAGAAGATGATGCTTTTATTCAAGCCATATTGAACCAGACACTTAGTGAGCATTTTGCTGTTACCCTTTTTACAGATGGCATGGATGCGTTCAATTATTTGCAAAGCGGTAATGTGCCTGATTTAATTTTATCTGATTTAAATATTCCTGGATTAAACGGTATGGAATTATTAACCCAGGTTAGAAATAGTGGATTCTTTAGTTCTATTCCTTTCATCATTCTTTCTGGTAAAGAAGATACAGACACAAGAATTAAATGTTTGGAAGCCGGGGCAGATGATTACCTGATTAAACCTTTTAATCCAAGGGAACTTGACGCCAGGATTAAAAATATTCTTAGAAGAATGGGCAAATACTAAACTAGCTGATCATGTCAAAAGCAATTATAGCCGTGGTCAATGCAGACCAAGCCACCCAAAAAATCTTAGAAAGCTGCAACTTTAATGGTCTATCAATTGAGTTTTTTGCAAATGGGTTAGATTTAAGCAATGCTTGGTTGAGTAGGGATCTTGATATATTGGCCATTATTTCTCAGTCTGAAATCATGGGAGCCAATGGTATCTCTTTGTTAGAAGCCCTCAGAAACAAACAATATTCTTCAGTTCCTTTTTTTCTTTTAACCAGTCAAACCAAAGAAAGTCTATTACGCTTTAGTTTAAAAGCAGGTGTTGCCGATGTTTTTGTTACGCCATATGACGCCAATCGTATAGCCATAAGGGTCAATTTTATCATTGAAAATTGGGAAAGAATCAACACCAAACAAAAATCCAATATTCATCAACCTTATAAAACTCCTTTTGTAAAAAGGGTGTTTGATATCTTTTTTGCTTCTGCAGTATTGCTGGTGCTTTCACCCATCTTATTATTGGTGATTATTGCAGTGAGGATGGAGTCTAAAGGGCCTGTTTTTTATTATTCTTTACGTGTAGGAACAGGTTACCGAATATTTAAATTTTTTAAGTTCCGCTCTATGTATGTGAATGCAGATCAGCGTTTAAAAGATTTAAAACATTTAAACCAATATAATGCAGGAGCTACTGTTGTAGAATCTAAGACAGACACTGCACCTGTGCTTTGTGACGATTGTCTGGCCAGAGGTTCTAAGTGTCAAATGCCTGTTTATGCCGATAATAATTCTTGGTGTGAAAAGGAATACACGGTATTCAAACGTGCTACCGCCAATTCTGCTTTTATCAAAATCAAAGATGATCCACGTGTAACCAAAGTGGGCAAAATCTTACGCAATACCAGCATAGATGAGTTGCCACAGTTAGTCAATGTTTTAATTGGAGATATGAGTATTGTAGGTAATAGGCCCCTGCCTTTGTATGAAGCCGAAAAATTGACTACCGATAAATATGCATTACGCTTTATGGCACCTGCAGGAATTACCGGTTTGTGGCAGGTAATGAAAAGAGGAAAGGGAGAAATGTCTGAAGAAGAGCGTTTGATGCTTGACAATAACTATGCTCAAAATCATTCATTCCTATATGATATTGGTTTGATCCTCAAAACCATACCTGCACTTTTTCAAAAAGAAAGTGTTTAGTTTATTTTTTCAAGAATTTCAGACAAACTGGATTGGGAATTTGCAAACTGTTGCCAGTATGTTTTAATAAACCTGTGTGGGCATTTCTATGGAAAATCTCCACATTATTGGTAAGCTGATTGGCTACCAGTAAGAAATTCCCAGTGGGGTCGATACTAAAATTTCTAGGTCCTTGGCCAAGAGTAGATTCGTAACCTAAAGCTGTTAATTTTCCAGAATTCGCGTCTATGCTAAAAATGGCAATATTGTTTTCTTTACCTCTATTAGAAGCGTATAAAAATTTACCATCTGCAGAAATATGGATATCGGCGTTGCCAGGCTGCCCCTGATAATCTGCAGGATGTGTGGCAATTCTTTGAACAAAACTGGTTATTCCATTTTGGTAACGATGTACAGAAACCATCCCACTCATTTCTTCAGTAACATACACAAATTTGCCATTGGGCGAAAAATCCAAATGTCTTGGACCACTACCTGGTTCAATACCAATAAAGGGCTGTTTTCCCTGGCTTAATGGTTGTTTTGCTGTTTGATTAAATTGGTAAATATTTACTTTGTCTGTTCCCAAATCTGGGGTGAGTAAGAATTTTTCATCTGGTGAAAGAAAGACAGAATGTACATGTGGCATTTCTTGTCTTGTAGGGTTGACGCTCTTACCTTGGTGTACAATATGTTGTGTAAAAGCGGCAATACTGCCGTCCGCATTCACAGGTAAAGCTGCCAAACTACCACCACTATAATTGGCGGTTAATACCCATTTGCCATTTTTGCTGATAGAAATATGACAGGGATTTTCACTTCCACTAGATGTTTGATTAATATATTTAAGATTTCCAGTTTTTGGGTCAAAAGCATAAGCGCTAATTAATCCAGCTTGTTTTCTGCTCACTTCATTTACGGCATAAACGAATTTCCCATTTGGGGAAATAGCTAAGAAAGATGGGTTGGAAGAACTATCTGTATTGCTAACCCAATCCGCTTTTCCTGTTTTGCTGTTGAAATGATACACATAGATTCCTTTGCTAGCCCCAGAGGTATAAGTTCCCACAAATAAATAATAGTCTTGTGCAAAAACTAGCAAAGAAAAGAAACAAGCAAATAGGGATAATAACCATTTCATGTACAATCGTTTAGATTGGAAAGATAAAGCAGAACCATTAAAAAGAAAGGATTGCCCTAACTTTATTGGTATGAACTTTTTTAAAAATAGCAGCTGGTTACTGATGGCAATGTTGGTCTTTGGGTTACTGGCTTGTAAATCAAAACCTATGCAGGCATCTGATAAATCCTATGCATTTAGATTAAAACCTGGTCAGGATCTAAAAGCGTCCATTGATAGTTTTGTCCAGATCCATCAGTTGGAAGCGGCATGGATTCAAACTGCAGTGGGAAGTTTAACGGATTATCATATTCGTTTTGCCAATCAATCCAATGGGGCCAAAGACAGTGGACATTTTGAGATAGTGAGCCTAGTTGGTACACTTTCTATCAATGGCTCTCATATTCATATTTCAGTTTCAGATAGTACAGGAAAAACTATTGGAGGGCATTTACTGGAGGGTAATAAGATCTATACTACGGCAGAAATAGTGATTGGAAGTTCTAATGCCTTTCAATTTAAGCGGGAAGAAGATGGAACTACCCCTTGGAAAGAATTGCAAATTAAACCCTCAGAAGGTCAGCAATAGTAAAATGTCAGCATTCAATTTTAAATAAAAGGCCCGAGTATTGACTCGGGCCTTTTAAACAATTAACAACAAGTTTTATTTAGCGTTTTTCACGTATTTGTCCAACCATTGGTTTTGTTCCCAAAGCATGTGCAACAAGTTTTCTTTACCACGATAGCTATGTGCTTCATAGGGTAGGAATACAAATCTAACAGTACCACCATGGCCTTTAACAGCATTGTACAAACGTTCACTGTTAATGGGAAATGTACCTGGATTGTCATCACTATCACCATGAATCAATAAAATAGGCGTCTTAATATTATTGGCATAGCTAAAAGGACTCATCTCAAAATAGAGCTGGGGTGCCTGCCAATAAGTACGGTCTTCATTTTGGAATCCAAAAGGAGTTAAAGTTCTATTATATGCTCCGCTACGTGCAATCCCCGCTTTGAATAAGCTAGTATGTGCCAATAAATTAGCGGTCATAAAGGCCCCATAACTATGGCCTCCAACTGCTACTCGTTTTCTATCACCAATACCCAGGTCAGATAATTTATTAATGGCAGCTTCCGCGTTCATTTGCAATTGTGCTACAAAATTATCATTGGGTTTCTTGTCTGCACTGGCAGCTACAATGGGAAATTCTGCATTATCCAAAACTGCAAATCCTTGAGTTACATAGAAAATTGGAGAGGCCCAGCTAATAGTAGTAAACCTAGACTGTGAACCTCTAACCTGTGCAGCATCAGCAGCACTATTGAATTCACGAGGATAGGCCCACATTAAAACAGGTAGTAAACCATCTTTTTCTTTGTTATAGCCTTTTGGCAAATAAAGGTCTCCAGTGAGGTCAACTCCATCGGCTCTTTTGTAAGAAATTTTTTGCTTGGTTACACCTTCTAATTGGGGGTAAGGATTGGCAAAATTGGTTAATGGTTGATCGGCTATGCGGAGCATTAGGTTTTTCAAATAGTAATTGGGCACTTCTTTCTGAGACTCTTTTCTGGTAATCAAAACCAGTTTGTTGGCGTCCAAAACCTCTGCTACAAATTCATAACTACCCTCGGTACAACGCCAGATAATTTCATTTTGCTTGGTACTCAAATCAAATTTTGCTAAGAAAGGAAGATCACCTTTTGGAGAAGAACCAGTAGTATTATTCATCAATAGTTTTGTGCCATTATTGATGGTTTGAATGACCTGTCTGCCAAAAACATTCTTGGTTGTTACAGGAGTTCCTGGGTCATTATAGGCATCGGTTTGATTGCGTTCAAATAAGAGTTCAAAACTATTGGTAGTGCTATTAAAGCGGCTAATTCTGCGCATTTGGCGGGTTCTAGAATTCTCTTGAACAAGGGCCAGGGTTGCATCGCCCCAGCTTGTGCCTGCGTAACGGAATTTGGTTTTGAATAGTTCTTTGGGGGATCCTGTAAAGGGAGCACTTAAAGCATATACCGCATCGTGGTATTCCACTTTGTTTTTAATCAAACCAGAATCCAAAGGCATGGCCCAAGTAATGGTAGCCGCTTCATCATCTCTCCAATCAAAAGCTCTTGGCACATTTTGGGTATTGTCATAACCAGAAGGGGTGCCTTCACTAGAAGGTAATTCTGCCAATACTTTTACGGTAGTTCCTTTTAGGTCTGTGATAGATAGGGTAGAAGGAAAACCTTGTGCTGTAACCAAATAAGAAAAGGGTTTGCGAATGGTACGCTGTAAAAGGTATTTCTTGTCTGGAGACAATACAAAAGAAGAAAGTATACCAGGTTTGCCAATCACAGTTTCTACGCCATTTTTGTTTTGAATCAATTGTGAGGTAGCATAGAATTCAAATAATTGTTCATCATAAGGACTCTTGATCAAGTCCTGGAATGTAGCACTGGGTGCGGCTTTGCCTAAGTTTTGTTGAATAGTGGGTCCTTTTGGTGTAATGGATTTTTTAGGAGCAGCAGAAGCGCTTTGGGTGGTGGCTTTGTATAAAATGGTATTGTCATCCAGCCAAGTAAAAGCATTACCCAAGACAGTATTCACGGCTTTTTTATTGATTTTGGTAGCTTTTTGGGTAGCCACATCAATCACATAAAGGTCAACCCCAGTAGCAGTAGTATTGGTAAAAGCTATCTTGGTTTCAGATGGGTTCCAAGAAGGGAAACCAGCAAGCAGGTTAGCAGGTAATCCACTTACCTTGAACTCTTGATTGGTTTTGATATTTTTCAAAAGAAAGTTGTTAATATAAGAACCCCTGCTTGGTGAGAAATTATTGGGGTTTAAACGTAAACCGGCAATACGCAATTCTGGCTGACCCAATTCTTCAACAGTTGGATAAGAATTACGCTCACTTAAAAGCATCCAGCTGGCATTTCCATTAATGCTTACACCCGGTGTTGGTTTGGCTAATAGTAGATCCGCAATATCTTTTGGCGGTGTCTGGTAACTAACGGCGTCCTGCGCCCATAGCCCCGTTCCTAATATGAGGAAGCAGAGGGCTGTTAATAATGGTTTGTTATTGCTCATAGTTAAAGTTTTAAAAGTTATTGATACACCCTTACAAAATCTATTTCCATTCTTTTAGGAAATACTTTTTCATCTACTCCCTTAGCTCCGCCCCAATTGCCACCAACTGCCAAATTGAGCAGTAAGTGAAAGGGTTGGTCAAATGGCCAAGCTGTTTTATCCGAATGTTCGTTTTTGTAGGTGAAATAGTAATGGTCATCCATGCCAATTTTAATGGTCTCTGCATCCCACTCTAGTTGATAGGTATGAAAAGCCTGACTAATGTCTTTAACCGTAATGATACCCGCTTTTTGGGTTCCAATCATGTGGTTGTATTTCTTGGTATGGATGGTACCATGTAACACCCCTTGGTCATAACCCACGTGTTCCATAATATCAATCTCGCCATCATCAGGCCATTTCAGCGGTTTGGTAGATGCCAACATCCAGATAGCGGGCCAAGTGCCCAATCCATCGGGTACTTTGGCACGAATTTCTAGTTTGCCATAAGTCCAATCTCCTTTGCCCTTGGTAACCAATCTAGCAGAACTATAGGTATTCTTACCCATATTTTCTTTGTGTGCTTCAATGATTAAGCGCCCATTTTCAACGCGAGCGTTCTTAGTTTGTTGATAGGTATAATATTGCAATTCATTATTGCCCCATCCATGACCACCTGTATCATAGTTCCATTTTTTGGGGTCGGGTAATCCCTTGTAATTGAACTCATCAGACCAAACCAGTTTGCGTTTTGGCTGCGCTATAGCATTTGAGAAAACAATGATGCATGCTAAGCTGCTTAATAAGATTCTAAACATTGACTCGTTTTTACGTTTGGAAGTTAACCATAAATCAAATTCAATGCAATTAGGTTTGACAAAAGGGCCAAAGCAATGGACAAATCCTTGAACAGGGTATTTGAAATAAATTTGCACAGCAAATCTTATCCCATTAATTTTGTGGGACAATGAAGCAAATTACACATATCCACCATCATCATTCCTTACCCAAGCGGTAGGCTGTTGGTGTTTGTGTTACTATACAACATTGAAAAGCTTACCCTAGGGTAGGCTTTTTTATTTTTACCCCTTGGGGATTTTAAAATTGAGTTTATGACAGCAAGCAACAATGAGACACAGAAACTAAGATTGGCCATACAGAAAAGCGGCCGACTCCATGACGATTCCATTAGGTTATTAAAGGAATGTGGCATTGATATTAGTAATGGGG
>CAMFKK010000055.1 GCA_945957225.1 uncultured Sphingobacteriia bacterium
CCAATGACTTTATGCGGTGTTTTTACCCTTACCGATCCATGATCTGTAGCCAAGACTAATTTCAATTTTCGATCCGCAATTTTTTTCAAAGCCTGGTTTAAGGGACTATGTTCAAACCAACTACGGGTAATACTTCTATAACTCACTTCATCACTGGCCAACTCCTTCAATACCTCCATTTCTGTTCTTGCATGTGAGAGCATGTCTACAAAATTGTAGACAATCACATTGATATCGTTCTGCAACAGATTATGAATATTGTTGACCAATTGTTGCCCGTCTTGGTGATTGACAATCTTGTGGTAGCTAAATTTTAAATGTTCTTTTTTTAATCGCTTTAGCTGGGCCTTAAAAAAGTCTTCTTCGTGTAAATTTTTTCCGCCCTCTTCTTCGTCATTTTTCCATAGCCCCGGAAAGTTCTTTTCAATTTCCAAAGGCATCATGCCGGCAAATATGGCATTCCTACAATACTGTGTAGCAGTGGGCAAAATACTATAGAAAGATTCCTCTTCTTGTATGCGAAAATTTTCTGCAAATATGGGTTCAATGGCTTTCCATTGATCAAAGCGCAGATTGTCTATGAGTATGAAAAACAGTGGGGTTCCGGGCTCAGCATGGGGCAATACCTTGAACTGAAACAAGTGATGACTCATGATGGGCGCATCCGCAGATTTGGGGTTGACCCAAGAGGCATAGTTCTTAGCAATAAATTTAAAGAATGCTGTGTTGGCTTCTTGTTTTTGGGTATTAAATACTTCTTGCATTTCTGGACTATCACTCTTCTCCATTTCCAATTCCCAGTGTACTAGACGTTTGTAAATTTCCATCCATTCCTGGTGATTGGGATTATCACTCAAGGCCATGAATAATTCCCTAAAGTTTTGCTGATAGGATGTGGTGGTTTTCTCTGCTACCAGTCTTTTATTGTCTATCAATTTTTTTAAACTCAATAAGACTTGATTGGGGTTGACAGGCTTGATTAAATAGTCACTGATCTGACTTCCAATGGCTTCATCCATCAGGTTCTCAGTTTCATTTTTGGTGATCAGAACAATGGGCAACTGTCTATTAATAGCTTTGATTCGAGTAAGGGTTTCTAAACCAGTAATCCCTGGCATAGATTCATCCATAAGCACCACGTCTACATAATTAGATTTTACATATTCCAGCGCGTCAAAACCATTGGTCATGGTCACTACCTCATATCCCTTATGTTCTAAAAACATCTTTTGAGACTGTAGACTTTCTATCTCATCATCAACCCAGAGTATCTTTGCAACCGGCATATTCCAAAAGTATTGAGTAAAATAATTTTATTAAAGGCCCCTAAAACTATTTGAATCTTTTGATTAGTCAGGGTATTTGTACTTTTGCAGACTGCCCAAGCAGTTGATTTAACAATTCGGCAACAGCATGAACCAGATAAAAAGAAAAATCATCAATGATCCTGTCTATGGTTTTATTACCATTGACCATCCATTGATTTTTGACATATTGGCCCACCCCTATTACCAACGCTTGCGCAGGATCCACCAAATGGCCATGGCGCAATTGGTCTATCCCGGTGCCGTGCATACCCGTTTGCACCATTCTTTGGGTGCCTATCATCTAATGTGCAATGCGGTTACAGAACTTAGGGCAAAGGGGGTAGAAATTACAGACGCAGAAGCGGTTGCTGTAAAAGCTGCCATATTGTTACACGATATTGGTCATGGTCCTTATTCCCATGCCTTAGAACAGGTCTTGGTTTTGGGTACCCATCATGAAGCACTGTCCATTCGCATCATGGAAGAAATGAATCAGGGTATGAATGGCGCACTGGACCTAGCTATTCAGATTTTTACCAATAAATATCCCAAACCTTTTTTACACCAAATGATCAGTGGTCAATTAGATATGGACCGCATGGATTATCTAAGCCGTGATAGTTTTTATTCTGGTGTAAGTGAGGGCGTGATTGGCTATGACCGTATTTTAAAAATGTTGGTGGTTCACCATGGTCAGTTAATGGTGGAAGAAAAAGGAATCTATAGTGTAGAGAAGTTTTTGGTGGCACGCAGACAAATGTATTGGCAGGTTTACTTGCACAAAACGGTCTTGGCAGCTGAGAAAATGTTGGTGAAAATTATTGAGCGCGTGAGAGAAATTTATCAAGCAAATGACCTTGCCTTACAAACCCAAACAGCACTTGACTTTTTTTTAGGCAGTTTTAAAGGGGTGATGGATCATGACGCTTTAGAACAATTTTGCTCATTGGATGACCATGATGTGATGCACGCCATCAAACACTGGAGTAAACACCAAGACCGCGTACTTTCTTTGCTTTGCAAGCGCTTTCTCAATAGACAATTGTACAAATCCAGAATTCAATCAGAAGATTTTGAACCCTTATTTCTAAAAGAAAAACAAGACGGAGCGGCCGATAAATTTGGCATTAACCCCTTAGACGCACATTATCTTTGTTTTACTGGAGAAGCGTCTAATACCATGTACCAAACCTTGGACGAGCGCATCAATATCCTCTTTAAAGACGGCATGGTGAAAGACATCTCAAAGATTGACAATGCATTAATACAGCAAAACCTTTCTGCTCCTGTCAAAAAATTTTACATTTGTATGTTGTCCTGATTTAGGCAGCCCACTTTCAATAAAAGCCCATGACATTTACCGCAGCGCAAATTGCTTTAATGATACAAGGAAAGGTAGAGGGCAATCCCGCAGCTGCCGTTAATGCATTTGGTAAAATTGAGGAAGCAAATGAGGGCGAATTGTCCTTTTTGTCTAACCCCAAATACGAGGAATACTTATATCAGACCAAGGCTTCAGTGATTATCTGTAATGAATCCCTGGAGCTCAAACAACCTACATCGGCCACCTTGATTAGAGTGGCAGATGCCTATTCTGCCTTTGCCATCCTGCTGTCTAAATACCAAGAAATCATGACCCAGCAATTGGTTGGGATACAGCAACCTAGTTTTATATCGCCCAGCGCAAAACTGGGAGATCAGGTTTTTGTGGCTGCTTTTTGTCATATTGGTGAAAACGTGGTACTAGGTAAAGGGGTCAAACTCTATCCAGGTGTGGTCATTGGCAATGGTACCAAGATTGGTGACAATGTGATCCTGCACGCGGGCGTAAAAATTTACCATGATTGCCTTATTGGCAATAGGGTTATCATACATAGTAATACTGTAGTTGGCGGAGACGGTTTTGGTTTTGCGCCGCAGGGCGATGGTTCCTATCATAAGATTCCCCAAATTGGCAATGTGATAATTGAGGACGATGTAGAAATTGGGAGTAATGCCGCTATTGACAGGGCTACCATGGGTTCAACCATTATTAGAAAAGGCACCAAACTAGATAACCTAATTCAGGTGGCGCACAATGTTGAGATTGGAAGCAATACCGTTATTGCAGCACAAGCAGGTATTAGTGGCAGCGCCAAAGTGGGAAATGGGGTAATGATTGGGGGGCAAGTAGGTACGGCTGGGCATATTGTCATTGCCGATGGCAGTAAAATTGCTGGTCAAACAGGCGTAACCAAGAGCATTAAAGTTCCCAACAAAACCCATAATGGCACCCCAGCCATGGAATTCACGCATTCCTTGAGAATTCAGGCTCATACCAGGAATCTTCCTGAAATAGAAAAAAGGCTCAAGGAATTGGAAAAAACAGTTGCAGCTTTGCTTCAACAGCAAGACCAGAGCGGCTTAAAAGGCAATTAATCCATTATCCGTATTTTTACAAGCCAGATTTAGATAAATACTATCAATAACCTATTCAATATATGGACATCAATTTTAACCCTGACAAACAACATACCCTCAACAGTTCCATTAGCATTAGTGGTACTGGTTTGCATACAGGTGTGTTGGTAGACATGACCCTTAAACCAGCCAATCCTGGATTTGGGATTCAATTTCAAAGAATTGACATGCCCAACCAACCCATTATCAAAGCTGACTGTGATTTGGTTACAGATACCAGCCGTGGTACCACCCTTCAAGTGGGAGACGCCAAAGTAAGTACGGTTGAACATGTATTGGCCGCACTAGTAGGTATGGGGGTAGACAATGTATTGATTGAGTTAAATGGTCCTGAAATTCCCATCATGGACGGAAGCTCCATGCCCTTTATTGAATTGATTGAAGAAACGGGTGTCTTGGAGCAAGAAGCGGCCAAAGCCTGGTACAGTATTGACGAGAATATTTATCATTATGACGAGGAAAAGCGTGTAGAAATGGTAGCCCTTCCTGCCATGGATTATCAAATTACCACGCTGATTGATTTTAATAGCCCAGTCTTGGGTACCCAACACGCTGGTTTAAAAACCATTCGTGAATTCAAATCTGAAATTGCGCCCTGTAGAACTTTCTGTTTCTTGCATGAACTAGAAGCTTTATTGGATCATGACCTGATCAAGGGTGGTGATATCAATAATGCCATTGTGGTAGTAGACAAACCCGTTACCGATGCAGAAATGACCCGTTTGGCCAAAGTGTTCAAGCGCGAGAAAATTGAGGTAAAAAGCGAGGGTTATTTAAATAACCTAGAACTCCGTTTCCCCAATGAACCTGCTAGACACAAGCTATTAGACGTGGTTGGTGACTTGGCCCTGATTGGTTATCCAATAAAAGCTAGGATCATTGCCAATAGACCAGGACATAGTACCAATGTTGATTTTGCTAAAAAAATCAAGCAATATATTAAACGTAACAAACACGTGAAGAATGTGCCGGTTTATGACCCCACAATACCACCTGTTTATACCTTAGAAAAAATAGAAAAGACCCTTCCTCATAGACATCCTTTCTTATTTGTAGACAAGATTATTGAACTAACTGATACTTATATTGTTGGCGTTAAGAATGTCACTTTTAGTGAATATTTTTTCCAAGGACATTTTCCGGGAAATCCGGTAATGCCTGGGGTTTTACAGATTGAAGCCTTGGCTCAAACCGGTGGCATCCTCTGTATTAACTCCATGCCAGAAGGAAATTATGATACCTATTTTCTGAAAATTGACAATTGTAAATTCAAGCAGAAAGTGGTACCAGGTGATACCATGCTCCTGAAAATGGAGTTGATTTCACCCATCCGTAGGGGCATTTGTGAAATGAGGGGAACGGTATATGTGGGTGGCAAAGTAGCTACCGAGGCAGACCTAGTTGCACAGGTAGTAAAAAGAACTTAAATCTTAAAAAAAAGCCAATAACCTTATTTTTGTGATAAGAGGAGCAACTTTGGCATCTTTTTTATACTCATAGTGCATTATGAATGCACTGATCAACGCAAAACCAACTGATAGGATGACACATCCCTACACTTACATAGACCCAAACGCAAGGATAGCACCTAACGTAAAGATCGACCCTTTTACTGTTATCCATGGCGATGTTAGGATAGGTGAAGGAACCTGGATTGGTTCTAATGTAACCATCATGGATGGAACCCGAATTGGTAAGAACTGCCGCATTTTTCCTGGTGCAGTATTGGGTGCTATTCCTCAAGATCTAAAATTTAGTGGAGAAAAAACAACCATTGAAGTTGGTGACAATACAACCATCCGTGAATTTGTAACCATTAACCGTGGTACCGAAGACAGGGGTAAGACTACCGTTGGAAATAACTGTTTGATCATGGCTTATAGCCATTTGGCTCACGATTGTATCATTGGAAATAATTGCATTTTAAGTAATAGCGTTCAAGTAGCAGGTCACGTGACAATGGGTGATTATGCAGTAGTTGGAGGCGTAAGTGCCGTTCATCAATTTGTACAGATTGGCCAACATGCTTTTGTGGCGGGTGGTTCCTTGGTTAGCAAAGACGTTCCTCCTTATATTAAAGCGGTTCGTAACCCATTGAGTTATGGTGGCGTTAATAGTGTTGGTTTAAAAAGAAGGGGATTCCCATTACAACAGATCAACCATATTCTGGACGTTTATAGAACCATCTATAACAAGGGATTCAATACCTCTCAAGCCTTGGAATATATTGAAGAAGAACTACCAGCAACTGATGAAAGGGACGAAATTGTCACATTTATTCGTGAAAGTGGCAGGGGTATTATCAAACGTTTTACCAAGGGCGCTATTGACGAAGACTAGTATTTTCCAAATAGATAGTCAAAATTGAATTTTAGGTGCCGATAAACCTCGCGCATCAGGCTAATGAGTGGATTACCACTTTCTCTCCAGAGATTCCTTTTCATGGTGCTAGGTTCTGCAGAACTGTTTTCTTGGTCTAATAAAGACTTGAAGGATCTGTAGAACATGCCCTTTCCTTTTTTCTGCAAAAAAGACATCATCATACTATATTCCGTAACGTCTCCTTTTACACCTTCTCTATACCTTCCAAACTTTTCTAAAAAATTAGACCTTCTCAAATGTGGATGGTCACTATAGTAATAGAATTTTTTATAGCCCAGTTTCCAAAAACCAAAGAGCATTTCTGAGAAACCGTATTTATAGTCTTTTAAATATGGATAGTTGAAATAGGCATAGAACCTGACCATATCTATATCTGGTCTTTCTTGCATGATTTCTAAAGCATGCGCTAAATGCGTTGCAAAATCTGCAGCTGGTACAAAGTCTTCTTGGATATACAGCGTTAATCCTGTTTTAACGGCTTCCTGTCCTTTGTTGAGGTTATTACCCAATCCCTTATTTACAGGACCAGTAACCAATTCAAAAGGATGCTGCTCTTGTAAACTTTTTAGATATGTTTGGTGTTCAGGCTTACTGCAATCATCGCTCACCACAATGGCATCAAAATGTATTTTCAATTGTTCAAAAGACAATAGCAGTCTTTCCAAAGATCTACTCCTGTTATAATGGGTAATCATCAATGTAACATCCTTGAAATGACTGTTCTCCATGCTTTTAGGTTGGCCTTTTATGGGTCTATTTGTTAGCTAAAGTTAAGGTATCTATGGCTATGGCAAATTACCCTTTCCCGATTTGATAATTTTTTTTGCCGCTTTTCTTTGCTTACTTTGCCCAACATGGCTAAGAGAACGCATACGGTAAAAGCAACTAATCACGCATTAAGCGGTATAGAATTAACCGGCGCAGGAAAACGCTTTAACAGGGAATGGATTTTCAAGGGTTTTAGTCATGAGTTTCAACCTGGTAAGTCTTATGCTATTACTGGGCCCAATGGCTCTGGGAAAAGCACACTCTTACAAGCTATTGCAGGAAGCTTACAATTGAGTGAGGGAACCATGGAGTGGAGAAATGAAGCTCCAATTGATCCAGAACAAGTTTTCTTACACTTGGCCATTGTTGCACCCTATCTTGAATTGATAGAAGAAATGTCTGCTAGGGAATTTTTGCATTTTCATGCACAATTCAAACCTTTATTACCAGGGGTCAGTATTGATGAAATGCTTCAAATTATTGGATTAGAAAAAGCAGCTACAAAACAAATCAGATTCTACAGCAGTGGCATGAAACAACGTGTAAAATTGGCGCAGGCCATTTTTGCGGATGTACCCGTAATCCTTTTGGATGAACCTTGCACCAATCTTGACCAAACGGGCTATGCCTTGTATCATCATTTGATTCAGGATTACGCCAAGGATAAACTAATCATTGTTAGTAGTAATGACCTACAAGAGTATGATTTCTGCACAGAGATCATCAATATCAAAGATTACAAATAGCAGTTTGCGTAATGGGAAAATCTGATTAATTTTCTCTCACCATATTACCTCCCACAAAACTGGATCATGAAAAAAGACAAAATCATTTATTGGACAACTACCATTCTCATCTTCCTATTTGAAGGTCTGATGCCAGCACTCACTTCCCAAACGGAACTAGCCAAGCAGGGTATTAGTCATTTAGGATATCCGTTGTATTTTGGCAATGCCTTGGTTGTATTTAAAGTATTAGGCACCCTCCTTTTAATCATTCCTGTTGTACCTAAAAAGCTAAAAGAGCTGGCTTATGCTGGATTTATATTTGATTTTATATTTGCCTCCATCAGCCATTTTGTAGTAGATGGTATAGGATTTGAAGGATTTTTTCCATTGGTTGTTTTGGCAATTCTAATGGTCTCCTATACTTATTTTCAAAAATTGCAAAAGAACTAGCAAAACCATCCCTATCAATTTGTTTGTCTTGATAAAAAAAATTAATGAATTATTCCTACTGTTTTAGTAGACTTTTATTATCTTGGCCACAAATTCAGATCCATGAAAAGAATAATAATGATTAGCCTGTTTTTTTCAGGTATTTCAGTCTTAGTTACTGCTCAAACAAGTCCAGCTCCTAAACCCAATCTCAACTTAACTGCAGACTTAAGTAGTATTCAACAACCCTTGAGTAAGATTTTTTTATCTTATTATAATACCAGTACCAAATTCAGGTTCAATGATAGTGTTGATTTACGCAATAGCAAAATTGCCAATTTTCAATTGGTATTATCAGAACCTATTTTAGCCCAATTAAGGGTAGTTCCAGATAGAACTGGTGATACTAGTAAGCGCGCAAGACAGGCTTCTGCTAGTGATTTTTTTAGTGTCTATTTAGAAGCAGGAAAGATTACAGTTCTTGCAAAAGATTCTTTAAGCAATAGCACTGTTACAGGTTCAAAATCGCATATTGAATATGCTAATTTAAAAGCAAAAGCAGCTGCATTTGATCCTCCCATGAAAGCACTTTATGCTAAGTACTCTGAAGCAAGAAAAAATAATGCTTCCACTGAGCTAATTGAAAAATCCATAGACTCATTAGACAATCTTGTCAAAGAAAAAGTTTACTTGGGTTTTCTAAAAGCACCTGCTACCAAAAATTCTCCAGTGGCTATTTATGCACTAATTCAATATGCTGGTTACGCCATTAACCCAGTTACAACTGAACCAGTTTTCAAACAGCTAGGAGCAGTTCCCAAAAATCTACCCAGTGGAAAGATTTTTGAACAAAGAATTGTACTGGCCAAAAAATTAGAAATAGGTCAATACGCCATTCCTTTTTCACAGACAGATACTTTAGGGAAAATTTTTAGCCTAGCTTCTTTAAAAGGCAAAGTAGTCTTGGTAGATTTCTGGGCTAGTTGGTGTGGACCATGTAGGGCTGAAAACCCAAATGTGGTTAAAGCCTTCAACACCTATAAAGACAAGGGTTTTACAGTATTAGGCGTTTCTCTTGACCAACCTGGTGCCAAAGAACGCTGGATCAAAGCCATTCATGATGATGGATTAACCTGGAACCATGTTTCAGATTTAAAATACTGGGACAATGAAGTATCAAAGGCCTATGGTATTCAAGCCATTCCTCAAAACTATCTATTAGACAAAGAAGGAAAAATTATTGGGAAAAATCTTCGTGGAGAGGCATTGCAAACCTTTCTGAAAAATTTATTTGAGACAAGTACTGGTACTAACTAATCATTTGCAATTTTAGTCAATAAAAAACCCTTCTCCGGAAGGGTTTTTTATTTTAGGTATCTAAGGTGGTTACTATTTACAAAATCATTAATTTGAGATACAAAGAAATATCATGATTCGTCTACTTAGATCAGATAGCAGTCATCCAGATTTTAGAACAATGGTTCAATTATTGGATCAAGACCTTGCTATTCGGGATGGAGCAGATCATGGGTTTTATGCCCAGTTTAATAAAATTGATGCTATTCAACATTGTATCATTGCCTATTATGATGAACAAGCCGTTGGTTGTGGTGCCATCAAGGCTTTTGGCACTGATGCTATGGAAGTAAAAAGAATGTATGTGGCACCAGCATCAAGGGGAAAATCCATTGCTTTAAAAATACCTGTCTCTTATACACATCTCCGAGCCCACGAGACCGGAGCCTATCTC
>CAMFKK010000056.1 GCA_945957225.1 uncultured Sphingobacteriia bacterium
GTGTGGTTGAATCTGAGGAATTGGTCATGGAGATTGCAGATAGGGTATCTGGCATTTGTAAAAAATTGGAAATTCCCTATGTTTTTAAAGCTTCTTATAGAAAAGCCAATAGAACCAGTGCCAATTCTTTTACGGGCATTGGTGACGATAATGGTCTTAGTTTGATCAAAAAAGTAGGTACCCAATTTGGACTACCCACCACATCAGATATTCATGCGCATGAAGAGGCCGCCATGGCGGCCCCCTTTATAGATATTTTGCAGATCCCAGCTTTTCTTTGCCGTCAAACAGATTTGTTGGTTGCCGCAGCAGAAACTGGAAAGATTGTCAATGTAAAAAAAGGACAGTTTCTCAGCGGTCCATCCATGAAATTTGCGGTGGACAAAATTAGAAAAGCAGGCAATGAACAAGTCATGCTTACAGAGAGAGGCAATAGTTTTGGGTATACCGATTTGGTGGTGGATTATCGGAATATTCCTTGGATGCAGGAGCACCAAACCCCAGTTATTATGGACTGTACCCATGCTTTGCAACAGCCTAATCAAACATCTGGGGTTACTGGTGGCAATCCACAATTGATAGGAACCATTGCCAAAGCGGCCATCGCCACAGGCGCAAATGGCTTATTTATTGAAACCCATCCCAAGCCTTCTGAAGCCAAAAGCGATGGTGCCAATATGTTACAATTAGATTTGTTGGAACCCTTATTAGAACAACTGCTAAAAATTCGTAGGGTGGTTATTTAGTTACATAACAAAACCCATCATTCTAAGCCTAAAATAATGGTTGTAAATAGGCTATTTGCTAATTGATTACCAGTTACGTAAAGGATTCCTTCTGGCAGCAAGGATATAATTTTTGATATTGATCCAAAAAGCCAGGATCATATAAACTAAGATGGGAGATCCCATGGTTAGGAATGAGATATAAATGAACCACATTCTAATCTTAGAGCTTGCTATACCAAACTTTTCCCCAATGGCGGTACAAACCCCAAATGCGTGCATTTCTATGTTCTCACGAATTTTCTGCATGTTATTATTTTGTTGGGGGGTGAATACAATGTAAAACTAGACAATTGAAATGAATATTTGTTCAAAACAGTTTGTTTATAGACCCTGTTTTAACGTAAATTCGCGCAAACCTGAGTAGAAACAAGGATAATCCTGCTTTTGAAAGGTTAAAAGACTGAATTTTTCATCATCTCAAATCATAAATTGTTATAGCTATGGCTTTTGATATCGAAATGATCCGTGCCAGGTACGCAGAAATGCCTGCCAAAGTAGATGCAGCCCGCACCGCATTGGGCAGACCACTGACCCTGTCAGAAAAGATTTTATTCTCCCATTTACACGCCGATCAAGCATTGAGTGGATTTGAACGTGGTAAACATTATGTGGATTTTGCGCCAGATCGCGTTGCTATGCAAGATGCTACCGCACAGATGGCTTTATTGCAATTTATGCAAGCTGGACGCCCAAAAGTGGCTGTTCCATCTACCGTACACTGTGACCACTTGATCACAGCCAAAGTAGAAGCAAAACAAGACTTACAGGTAGCCAATGCAGAAAGCAAGGAAGTGTATGATTTTTTGGCTTCTGTGTCTAATAAATATGGAATTGGTTTCTGGAAACCAGGTGCAGGTATTATTCACCAAGTGGTTTTAGAAAACTATGCCTTCCCAGGTGGTATGATGATTGGTACAGATTCACATACTGTAAATGCAGGTGGATTGGGCATGATTGCCATTGGGGTTGGCGGCGCTGACGCTTGCGATGTAATGGCCGGTCTTCCATGGGAATTAAAATGGCCCAAATTGATTGGGGTTAAATTGACTGGTAAATTGAGCGGATGGACTGCCCCAAAAGACGTGATCTTGAAAGTTGCTGGTATTCTTACTGTAAAAGGTGGAACAGGAGCAATTGTAGAATATTTTGGTGAAGGGGCAACAAGTATGAGCTGTACCGGAAAAGGGACCATTTGTAATATGGGTGCTGAAATTGGTGCAACCACTTCCACTTTTGGTTATGATGAAAGCATGAGCCGTTATCTAGCTGCTACTGGCAGGGCCGATATTGCTGCTGCTGCTGACCAAATCAAGTCTTATTTAACAGCTGATCCAGAAGTTTATGCCAATCCTAGTCAATATTTTGACGAAGTCATTGAGATTGATTTAAATACTTTGGAACCACATTTGAATGGACCATTTACACCAGATTTGGCTACCCCAATTTCTAAAATGAAAGAAGTAGCTGCTGCCAATGGATGGCCAACAAAAGTAGAAGTAGGTTTGATTGGTTCATGTACCAACTCTTCTTATGAAGATATTAGCCGTGCTGTAAGCTTAGCCAAACAAATTAGCGAGAAAGGTTTGACATTAGCCGCAGAATTTAAAATTACGCCAGGTTCTGAGCAAGTACGTTATACCATTGAAAGAGATGGCTTCTTAGGCGTATTTGAATCAGTGGGAGCCGATGTTTTTGCCAATGCTTGTGGACCCTGTATTGGTATGTGGGACCGTGTGGGTGCTGAAAAGAAAGAAAAAAATACCATTGTACACAGTTTCAACAGAAACTTTGCTAAACGTGCCGATGGTAACCCCAATACTTTTGCTTTTGTAGCTTCTCCAGAATTAGTAACCGCTTTAGCTATTGCAGGTGATTTAACTTTTAACCCATTGACAGATACATTAACCAATGACAAGGGCCAACAAGTAAAATTGGACGAACCAAGTGGTCAGGAATTACCAGTTCGTGGCTTTGCAGTGGAAGATGCGGGTTATCAAGCTCCTGCTGCTGATGGTTCTGGCGTTTCAGTGGCCGTTGACCCAGTTAGTAAAAGGCTGCAATTATTGGATCCATTTGCTGCTTGGGAAGGAACTGATTTAAAAGGTTTGAAACTCTTGATCAAGGCAAAGGGCAAATGTACTACTGACCATATTTCTATGGCAGGTCCATGGTTAAAATTCCGTGGTCACTTAGACAATATCAGTAACAATATGTTGATTGGTGCGGTGAACTTCTTTAATGAAAAGACCGATAATATCAAAAACCAATTGACGGGTGAATACGGTCCTGTTCCAGCTACCCAACGTGCCTATAAAGCTGCTGGGATTGGCTCTATTGTAGTGGGTGATGAAAACTATGGTGAAGGATCTAGCCGTGAACACGCAGCTATGGAACCAAGACATTTGGGCGTTCGTGTAGTTTTAACCAAATCCTTTGCTAGGATTCACGAAACCAACCTGAAAAAACAAGGGATGTTGGCATTGACTTTTAGCGATAAAGCTGACTACGAGAAAATTCAGGAAGATGATAGCGTAGATGTAATTGGTTTAACCAGTTTTGCACCGGGTACGCCGTTGACATTGGTATTCAATCATGCCGATGGCTCAAGCGATACCGTTGTTGCAAATCATACCTATAATGAACAGCAAATTGAATGGTTTAAAGCCGGTGCTGCACTGAATATTATTCGCAAACAAGTTGCAGGAGCATAATCTAGTAACTCACCAATAACTAAAAGGGCCACTGATCAGTGGCCCTTTTTATTTGTAGTAAACATTTGCTTATTTTTCCAATCTACCATTCATCCAGCCTACTACAGCACCAGTAATGGTACCCATTAAAGTAGCAGCCGCTATATCAATGATTGTACCTTTTAAAGTATAGAGATTAGCATTGCCATAGATAGTAAAATCATACCCAGCTGCAATTAAAAAACTGATAAAAGCGCCATCTGAAGCGCCATCAAATAATTTGTTCACTTTGGACCATTTGTTGAAAATATAGGATAGTGTTAAGGACATAAACACACTTCCCAAAATAAGGGACCACCAAACCATTTGTTCTGGAGTTCTGGACACTCCTGTGGCTGAACCTGCATTTTTTGCCAAAACCTCCGCAAACAATACTCCATAAATTAAATAACCGCCAAAAAAAGAAGCTACGCCACCAACTAATCCAGAAATGTAAAATTTTTTCCTGTTCATTTGCAATCGTTTAAGGTGAATATCAAAACAAGGTAAATTTTTATCTCTGAATTTGCAATATCAATTTTTCCGGCTCCAGACAACTATTTCCAATTTGTTGGCATGATGGCTTTTCAGTAATTTAACCGAATGAGAAAAATAGTCTTAACCCAAGTTCTGTTACTGCTTTTTGGAGTGCTAATGGCCCAACAAAAGCCCGCCTACATTTTATACAATAGCAAGGGAAAAAAGGTTGCTTACCAAAAAATGATCAAGCATTTGGTGGAGAATGACGTGGTACTATTTGGTGAATACCATAATAATGCTATTGCACATTGGCTACAGCTAGCAGTAACTAAAGATTGTTTTAACAAAAAAAACTTGGTATTAGGTGCGGAAATGTTTGAACAAGATAACCAAACAGCCTTAAATAATTATTTGACTGGGAGCATTACTGCCAAGGGGTTGGATTCGTCCGCCAGACTATGGAAAAATTATCCAACTGATTATGCGCCCTTGGTCAATTTTGCAAAAGAAAATAAATTGGTCTTTGCTGCTACCAATATCCCAAGAAAATATGCATCCATGGTAGCCAAAGGAGGTTTTCAAATTTTGGATACTATTTCTGCAAAAGAAAAATCTTGGATGGCACCACTACCTATTGCTTATGATGCAGAATTACCGGGTTACAAAAATATGATTGCAATGATGGGGGGGCATGGAGGAGAAAATCTGCCAAAGGCTCAGGCAATTAAAGACGCCACCATGGCGCATTTTATATTAACAAACAGCAAAGAAGGTTCTTTATTTATCCACTACAATGGATCTTATCATAGTGAGAATTACGAGGGCATCAATTGGTATTTGAAAAAACAAAGGCCCAACATTAAAATTGTTACCATTACTACCGTGTCTCAAAAAGACATTAATACCTTATTGACCGAGAACAAAGGCAAGGCAGATTATATTATTTGTGTTGATGCAGATATGACCAATACTTATTGATAAAATTTAAAAACTCCGTTCATAAAAATACCCACTAGGGGGTATGATTGGCATCTTTTCTTGTATTAGATTTGCTTTGTGAATGAAAATTCACACTCCGGGGGGAGGTAGGCATTTAGCCTAAAAAAAGCTGCGGCATAGAATCTATGCCGCACTTTGTTTATAGAGGGTTAAGCAGAATAGAAGAATTGATTATCTTCCAATTACAAATCCCTTTATATGGAGCAAACCCATTCTACCACTAAGTCTCAGTGGTCTTTCTCAAGAAAACTTATCTTTCGCATAAGTGCTATTTATTACCTATTCTTTTTTGAACCTTGGTCCTTTCTTCAACAAATACCTGGAACCAATTATGTGTTACACTATTGGACTGATTTTTTGGAATGGGTAGTACAGACGCTAAACAAACATTTTTATCATATAAAAGATGTATTGGTTTATCCCAACGGAAGTGGTGATACTTCATTTGGCTGGGCGCAACAGTTTAGTATCATCATAGTAGCACTGTTGGGTGGTATCATTTGGGCCTTACTAGATAGAAAATCTAATTCGTTTGAAAAATGGGAATATTGGTTGCGTCAATTAGTACGATATAGTCTAGCTATGATTGCTATGACCTACGGGGTTCTGAAAGTTTTTCCTTTACAAATGCCCTATCCTTTGCTGAGTCAAATGGCTACTCCCTTGGGTGATTTTTTACCTATGCGTTTTTCTTGGCTATTTATTGGATACTCACACCCATACGAAACCTTTTCAGGCGTATTAGAAGTATTAACTGCATTATTTCTTTTTAACAGAAAAACGGTTAATATAGGCATCTTCATGGCATCTGGTGTTTTTCTCAATGTAATGATGCTGAACCTTTGCTATGACATACCTGTGAAGATTTATTCCATGAACCTTTTCATTGCAAGCATTTTTTTACTCTTGCATGATGCAAAAAGAATGATTGCCTTTTTTGTATTGAATCAAAGCGTAGCACCAAGCCAATCCTGGGAATGGACACCCAATAAAAAATGGAAAAAGATTGGCCGTTGGATTTTTAAAGCTGCATTTTTTCTAGTGATTATGGCAATTCCATTTTACGAAGCTTATGACTCTTATCAACAAGAAAAAAACAAAGCTGATTCCAAACCTATCCCCTCTGGCATTTACGATGTACCATTGTTTGTTCTAAATCATGATACCATTGCTCCATTATTAACAGACACCCTTCGTTGGCAGAATCTCATTATGGAAAAAGGAAATTATGGCAGCGTTGGTTCTAAAGACAGTCAGTTCCGTCAACGCTATGGGCGAGGTTATTTTAGTATCAAAGAAGATAGTACCAGCAAACAGTTAGAATTTAGGAAAAACGCTTCTGACAGTCTTCCCTTTGCCCATTTTAAATACCGTATTGCCGATAGCAGTTTTTATTTGTGGGGCAAGTTCCAAAAAGATTCTTTGCACTTGGTCTTAAAAAAGTCTAAACGGCATTTTCAACTATCAGAGAACCAGTTTCATTGGTTGAGTGAGGCAAATAGGTAATAGTTTTTGAAATGGGTTATGCGCTAATTTATTTGTAATTTTAAGTATCTATATACTTTAACGATTGCTTATGAATCAGCCCCTTTTGACTGCTATTGCCATTGCTATGCTAGCCATTCCTAGTACCTCAAAAAATGATACAGATCCAGTTCCTAAATCCACAAAAACTACACAGGTAACAGTTTATACAACAGCAGAAAATAGTAGCTTCAGATTAACTAAAACTGCTACGCTTCAGTTTAGTCCTTATGGTCAACCATTTGAAACTGAACCAGCTGTTTTTGTTGACCCTAATAAAAGCTTTCAAACATTTGTAGGGATTGGTGGTGCTTTAACCGATGCATCTGCTGAAACTTTTGCCAAACTTCCCAAAATCAAGCAGACAGAATTGCTAGAAAAACTATTTGGAAAAGAAAATGGTATTGGCTATTCCTTGGCTAGAACCAATATTCATAGTTGCGATTTTTCAAGTGGTAGTTATACCTATATCAAAGAAAATGACAAAGAGTTAAACTCTTTTAATATTGACCATGACATGAAGTACAGGATTCCCTTTATTCAACAAGCTATTGCAGCTGCGGGAGGAAAACTTACTTTATTTGTAAGCCCATGGAGTCCACCAGCATGGATGAAGGATAATAAATCTATGTTACAAGGTGGTAAACTGTTACCTGCTTATTACCAATCTTGGTCAAATTATTATGTAAAATATATCTATAGTTTGCAAAAACTAAATATCCCTGTATGGGGCTTAAGTGTTCAAAATGAACCCATGGCCAAACAACGCTGGGAATCATGCTTGTATACCGCTGAAGAAGAGAGGGATTTTATCAAGAACTTTTTAGGACCAACCTTAACCAGATCAGGGCTTGCAGATAAAAAATTGATTGCATGGGATCATAATAGAGACTTATTATATCAAAGAGCTAATACCATTTTAAGTGACCCAGCAGCCGCTAAATATGTTTGGGGTATAGGTTTTCATTGGTATGAAGACTGGACAGGTGGTGGAAAGTTATTTGACAATGTTAGACGTGTAAATGAGGCTTTTCCTAAAACCAATTTAATTTTCACAGAAGGATGTGCTGAAAGTTTTGATCTCAAAAAAATCAATGATTGGAAATGGGGAGAAACTTATGGCAGGTCACTGATCAATGATTTTAACAATGGAACAGTAGGCTGGACAGATTGGAATGTGTTATTGGATGAAAAAGGAGGCCCCAATCATGTGGGAAATTTTTGTTTTGCACCTGTACACGCAGACACCAAAACAGGAGAACTAACCTACCTTAATTCTTATTATTATATTGGCCATTTTTCCAAATTTATTAGACCAGGCGCTAAAAGAATTATCAGTTCTACCAGCAGGGGACAATTACTTACCACTGCATTCAAAAATCTTGATGGCAGTATCATTGTGGTAGTCATGAATCAAAGTAATGAAGCCATCCCCTATCATATGGGCATTGGTAATAAGGCAGTAGCTTATACAAGTCAAGCCCATTCTATTCAGACCATGGTTGTGAATTAGTGAGTAGTAAAAAGAACCTAATAGCCATTATATTTGAATAAAGCATTCACATGACAAGGATCCGTACAGCCATACTTTCTTTTGGCATGTCTGGACGTGTATTTCACGCTCCATTCATAGCTCTTGACCCTCAGTTTGAGTTAGTGGGCATTTGGGAGAGAACTAGCTCCGCTTCATTGGAATTCTATCCAAAGATCCACATTTATCGTTCATTGGAGGAAGTATTGGAAGATGCCACTATAGATTTGGTGATTGTAAACACACCTACTTATACGCATTATGACTTCTGTAAAAAAGTGCTGCTGGCGGGCAAACATGCAGTAGTTGAAAAAGCATTTACCAATACGGTAGCTGAGGCCCAGGAACTAGACCAGATTGCACAAGAGAAAGGGCTAAAACTATCTGTATTTCAAAACAGGCGGTGGGACTCTGATTTCAAAACAGTGAAACAAGTGATTGATCAAGGTTTATTGGGCCAAATTGTAGAAGCTGAAATACATTTTGACCGATTTAAGGAAGAGCTAAGTCCCAAACTTCACAAAGAAATACCTGGGCCAGGGGCAGGTGTTCTGTATGATTTAGGGCCCCATTTAATTGATCAGGCTTTGGTCTTGTTTGGAGTGCCAGAGGGCGTATTTGCTGACTTGAGAATTACCAGAAAGGGATCACAGGTTGACGATTATTTTGAGATATTGCTTTACTATCCCCAATTACGCGTAAGATTAAAATCGGGATACCAAGTGAGAGAACCATTCCCCTCTTATGTGATCCATGGCAATTTGGGTTCATTTCATAAATCAAGGGCCGATGTTCAAGAAGTGGATTTGGTTGCCAATCAAAAGCCCAATCGAGCCAACTGGGGAACAGAGCCAATGGAAGAACAGGGCTTATTACACACAGAGAAAGCTGGTGTTTGTATTCGAGAAAAAATCCCAACACTTACTGGGAATTATGCTGATTACTATGCTGCTGTTGGACAAGCCATCTTGCAGGACAAACCTATGCCAGTAAGCTCCAAAGAGGGTATTCAAGTCATGAAAATCATTGCTGCAGCCGCAGATAGTCATAAAACAAAATCTGTAATATTTCTATAATTCAACTATACAACCCTTCAACATGAAAACTACTTATTATTTGTTGTTGTTGTCAATGATCATCCTTAGCTGTAATACTAAACAGTCAAAAACAAGTTTTAAATCTATTCAAGTGACTTATCCCAATACGCAAAAAGACAGTACCGTTGATCAGTATTTTGGAACTTCCGTTCCTGACCCCTATAGATGGCTAGAAAATGATACGGCAGAAAACACCAAGCAATGGGCCATTGCTCAAAATAAAGTAACCACAGATTATTTGAATCAAATTCCTTTTAGATCCTCTATTCATCAAAGACTAGAAGAACTATGGAATTATGATAGTTATTCTGCCCCCTCTCATGAAGGTGACTATATCTATTTTTATAAGAAGACGGGATTACAAAATCAATCCGTTTTATACAGACAAAAAAATGGAAGTCAGGAACCAGAAGTCTTTCTTGACCCCAATAGTTTTTCAAGCAATGGTACTACTTCCTTAGCTGGTATTAGTTTTTCAAAAGACGGTTCTTTAGCTGCCTATCAAATTTCAGAAGGGGGTAGTGACTGGAGAAAACTAATCATCATTAATGCCATTACCAAGGAACAAATTGGGGACACTTTAATTG